>NZ_JBCOAB010000010.1:0-95832 GCF_040227035.1 Clostridium sp. RTP31139st1_H3_RTP31139_211217 | reverse complement strand
TACTTTAACATGAACGTACCCGTATGGGTTATTTTTTTTGCAATTAATTAGTGTTGCACTTGATATTGTAATTTATCTAAAATAAAAGTATACATAAGTAATTACAAATATGAATATAGTATAATACCTCAGTATAATAAACTTTAATTTATATGGCCAGATAAGAATATTACATAATTAATTTAGGGTTAATGGTAAAATAAGAGGATAACTTTATTTAGACTATGTAAATTATAATATTTATTATATTGGATAATTAAAAATTAGATAGATTAATTAATATAAATATTGTAAATTAACAATAAGGTGGAATCTGTTAAGTTGATATGAAAAAATAGCTTGATTTTTCATAGAATTGCTCGCTCTTTGAAAATTATATAAGTTTGAATTTTTTATTGTATGGTAAACAAACCTACAATAAAATTGATTTTTGCAGGTTAAATAAAGGTATTAAATTTAATTAAGCTGCTGAAAACCAAGAGTTTTTAGCTAAGCTATCGCTAGCGAAGCCAGCAACTTCTGCTGGAGTACAGTTATTTAATGAGCCATGTGGTCTAATAAAATTATAGTGAAAGATAAATAAATATATTAAGTTATTCGCCTTTTCAAAAGAGTTAAAACCTTTTTTAGCTTTATACCAAGCTTTAAAAGTCTTATTGAATGACTCAATTAAGTTGTTATTTATATCACTAGACATAGGTGCTACAGGAACGTGTTTGGTATTAGGTAATACCGTAGCGGAAGCTTCGTTATACGAAGGTAGTCTATCGGTTATGAAGTAAGTTGGTTCACCATAATTTTTAGCTTCATTTATTAAGGTATAAGCAGAATCAGAACTTCTAGACTTAGTTAGATGAAATGCTAGAATAAATCTAGTTTCAGAATCAATAGCTAACCATAGATAGTATCTTTCACCATTGATAAATACTACTGTTTCATCAGCGTGCCAATCGTCAGATTGTAAGTTTAAACTAGCTTTGAATTTATTAGCTTTCTGTTTAAAGAAAGGTGCAAATTTATTAGTCCAACTTGCTATAGTAACATGGGATACCTTAATACCAGAGTTAATCATCAAGAATTGAGAAATAGCTCTTGTTGATGAATTATTTAAAAAGTATAGTGTTAATGCAGTTAGTATTACATGTAGCGGAAAACGCATTCCTTTCATTGAAAGGGAACCACTAACTAATTCACTAGAAGCTGTATCAATATTGGTGGTGTGATGTTTTACTATTATGTGATTACACTTCTTGTTATTGCACTTATAGCGATTGTAATGTTTATATGCATGATGTAAGTAAGTTCCCTTACCGCATCTAGGACATTTAGGATTATTTAGTTTAGGACGTCCGTCACCGTCGCCTATGGCGAATTGACACTTACACTGCTTACATTGATACTTTTGTTTAGCCTGCTTATTCATACCAAACTTGTATAGTTTATCAGAATTACAGCGTGGGCATTTTATATTAGTTTTGCTCATTGTTCTTCTCTCCTTTTCGAATGGGGTATTATTTAGTATCGCAAACCTATTGTATTTCCTTGGGCTGAGAAGAGCAATGTTCATATAACTTAACAGATCGTAATTAGGTAAGGGGAGAGATTAATGAATGAGAAGATATCTAGAATTTTAGATATACCAATAGAGATAACTGCTGTTTTAGGTAAAACTAGAATGCCTTTGAATGAAATTTTAGAGCTTGGTAAAGGTTCCTTAGTTGAGCTTGATACTTTAGAAAATCAAGAGGTAGAAATACTTGTTAATGGTAAAAAAATAGCATATGGACAAGTTGTTATTTCTCAACAAAATTTTGGAATTAAAATTACAAGTGTTTTAGAGTCAGAAGAATTAGTAAATAGCTTGAAATAAGAAAAAATTTGATATAAGAGTAAAAAGTAAGAAGTAAGAGTTAGGAAAACAACTTAACTATTAATTCTTACTTTTTATTTACTCATCATCAAACATGAAGTGTTTAATGAATATTAAATTTGGATAGAATTAAGGTATAATATTTATGGAATATAAAGGTGTGGGTAGTTAAGATGAGAAGCAATATAGAAGTTAAAAATAAGCTTACTTTAGTTTCGCAAATGGGTAATGAATCTTGTTTTCAAATTTTGAAATATGCATCTCTTAATGGCGCAAGTGAGTTAAATGTAGCTAGCGCTATTAGGACGATTGAAGGTAATGGTAAAAGATTAAAGCAGGTCAGAATATTACTTAATGACAGCGCTGTTAAGATTCAACAAAATGCTCTAAGCTATATGAAAGGCTTTATCGAAAGAAGTGATGTAGTAAACGACTACAAAGGAATTAAAAAGGTTATTTTTGGTGCTACTCATATGAGGCATTTTGGATTGAAAACTGTTTTTAGTGGAAGTGGTGAAATATTATTAGAGCCTAGCTTTAATGATTTTACATTAATTGAATTAGTTGATGAAGAAATAATAATAAACGAAGATATGTTTTATGCTTGTGACAATGAGATTGATATTTCTTTAATTCCAAATGATAATAATAAAATAAAATTAAGTGGATCTGGAGTTGTTGCATTGAAGTTACCTGTACCCGAAGAAGAGATTATAAGGTGTAAATTATATAAGGATAGATTAGTAGTTAATGGTGATTTTATAGTACTAAGAAGTGCTAATATAAAATTATCTCAAGAGAAGTATGAAAGAATAATTGACGAAGAACTTGTAGAAGAAGTAAATAATGTTTATATTGGTATAGGTGAAGTATGGATTTTACCAACAAAAAGCATTTATGATAAATATATAGAAACTAATTGTTTTGAAAATGATGAAGAAAATTAATTAGCTAAAGAAAAATTTAAAGTATATCTTAAATTTATCACACTAAAGTGTTAAAATTATGATGTAGAGAGATAATAGGAGTGATAATATGAGCCTACAGAATTTAGAATTTAAAAAAGATTTAGATATGCTATTTAAAGCTGTTTTAGAGTTAAATAATATAGATGAGTGCTATAAGTTTTTTGAAGATATTGCAACAATAAATGAATTAAGGGCAATTTCTCAAAGAATATATGTTGCAAAAATGCTTACAGATAAAAAGGTATATACAGAAATAGCTGATGCAACAGGGGCAAGTACAGCAACTATTAGTAGAGTAAATAAATGTCTTAATTATGGACAGGGAGGATATAATTTAGTATTAGAAAGAATGTATCCTAAAGATAAACAAGATTAATGAATATATAGATATAAAGTACGATATATTGTAAAAAATCGGAATAAGTAATATACTATAAAAGATAATGTCTATAATTAATTATTTATATAAGCGAGGTATTATATATGAGTAGAATGTTTGGAACAGATGGTGTTAGAGGGATAGCAAATACTGAATTAACTGCAGAATTAGCTTATAGCTTAGGAAGAGCAGGAGCTTTTGTATTAACTGAGGGTACTCATAAGCCAAAGATTTTAGTAGCAAAAGATACTAGAATATCAGGAGATATGCTTGAAGCTGCTTTAGTTGCAGGTATACTTTCAGTAGGGGCAGAAGCAGTAATTTTAGGAGTAGTACCAACACCAGCAGTAGCTCATTTAACTAGAGAATATAAAGCAGATGCAGGAGTAATGATTTCAGCATCTCATAATCCAGTAGAATATAACGGAATTAAATTTTTTGATGGAAAAGGATACAAATTATCAGATAGTTTAGAAGATCAAATACAAGCTGTAATAGAGGGAGGATTCGAAGGCGTACCTAGTCCAATAGGTGGGAATGTTGGTAGATCGTACACTGAAGAAACAGCATTAAGAGAATATATTGATTATGCATTAAGTACTATAAATACAGATTTAAAGGGATTAAGAGTTGCTTTAGACTGTGCAAATGGTGCTGCATATAAAGCTGCAGTAAAAGCTTTCAGATCTTTAGGTGCAAGAGTATATGTAATAAATGATAATCCAGATGGAAATAACATAAATGAAAATTGTGGCTCAACTCATATGGAAGAGTTAATGGATTATGTTGTAAGAAAAAATTGTGATATTGGTTTTGCATTTGATGGTGATGCTGATAGATGTTTAGCTGTAGATGAAAAAGGAAACATGATTAATGGAGACTTCTTATTAACAATATGTGCTAAGGCATTAAAAGAATCAGGACAATTAAAAGATGATACTTTAGTAGTAACTGTAATGAGTAACTTAGGATTAGATATTGCTGCTAAAAGAGAAGGAATTAACTTAGTTAAAACTAAAGTTGGAGATAGATATGTTCTTGAAGAAATGCTTAAGGATAATTATGTATTAGGTGGAGAGCAATCAGGACATATAATATTTTTAGATCATAATACTACAGGAGATGGATTAGTAACAGCACTTCAAGTAGCTGCTATTCTTAAAGAAAGTGGAAAAACTTTCAGTGAACTAGCTGGAGTTATGAAAGAATTACCACAGGTATTAGTTAATGCTAAAGTACCAAATGAAAAGAAGAATATATATTTAGAGGATGCAGAAATAATTGCTGCCATACAAGAAGTTGAAGCTAAGCTAAATGGAGTTGGAAGGGTGCTTATAAGACCATCTGGAACTGAACCATTAGTTAGAGTTATGCTTGAAGGTGAAAATCAAGAAGAAATAAATGAAATGGCAAATAGAATTGCAAATTTAATATTAAGTAAAGTATAAGTATTAAATTATAATGGCGTATTAAAATTAAGAGTAAAATTAATTTTAATACGCCAAATTTTTTTGTAATAAATTAATAAAAACAAGATTAAAAATAAAGAGAAGTGTTAAAAACAAGGGATTTAAATTGTAAACATAAAAAATAGATAACTTATTAATAAATTAATAAGTTTGAAATAAATCTATTAAATTACTAAGAAAATAATAAAAATATTAACTATATGTTAAAAGTAAATGAAGTAAAATCCTAATTATAATTAATTTGGTAAATTTTAAGAGATTCTATTGACAGTGTATTAAAGTAAAGAGTAATATATTAACAATAGAATATTTTGGAAGGTCCTTTTTAAGGAATAAAAGCTGTGATAGAGACATTTATTTAGAATAAAAAAGTTTCAGAGAGTCCATGTTAGGTGTGAATGGATACTTTTACTAAATAATAATCACTCTTGAGCTGTATCCTGAACATTAGTAAATTTATCTGATGGCTAGTTTTTGGAACACTCCAACTCTTTTGTGGTGGATAACAACGGACATGCCTCTAGATAATGAATTATAACCTTAAGGTGTAGTTAAAACTAAACCTTAAACTAAGAATTCAATTTATAAGTAGGGAATTACCGGTAAGCACCGTTATATGCAAGGGTTTGTTGGAGCCTAGTGATATTTAATGATGAGGAATGTTATCCCACCGTTATGATTTTATCATTAAGGGTGGGATTTTTTTAACCTAAATTCATTCCGTTTTATTCAATAATTTGAAATTATTTGATTTTGGGGGTTATATAAATGGAAAGACATGTTTTGTCGGTTTTAGTTAGAAATTCTTCAGGAGTATTAACAAGAGTTTCGGGTTTATTTGCAAGAAGGGGATTTAACATTGATAGTTTAACAGTTGGAAGAACAGAAAATCCAGAAATATCAAGAATGACTATTGCGTTAAATGGAAGCGAAGAAGTATTAGAGCAATTTATGAAGCAATTAAATAAATTAGAAGATGTTCTAAGGGTATTAAGATTAAAACCAGAAAACTCTGTTTATAGAGAATTAGTACTAATTAAAGTTAAGGCAGATTCAGAGCAAAGAGCAGCAATTAATGAAGTTGTTAGAATTTTTAGAAGTAAGATAGTGGATATTTCGCCTGAAACACTAACGATTGAACTTACTGGAGATGAAAGTAAAATTAATGCTCATATAAAACTAATGGAAGAGTATGAAATTAAAGAACTAGTTAGAACAGGGGTCTGTGCATTAGAAAGGGGCTCTAATGATATTACAGATTACTGCGAAATCTTTAATTAGGTAATAGCGATTAATTAGTTAAAAGTTAAAAGTTAATAGTTAAGAGTTTAATGAGGAAACTTTTATGAGTTTCTAAAAATATATTTTTAAAATTCAGATCAGCTGAAATTTTTCCTTAACTATTAACTTAAAACTCGTAACTAATAAAGCTCGTAACTAACAAAGCGGTAATAAGCATTTAAATTATGACAAGCTATAGTGGCTAGTATAAGTAAGAAAGTTAATTTATAACTTTAAGATTATTGGAGTTAAGGGTTCTTCAATAAATCAAATAACAGGCAATGATTTGTCACTTACCACTTGAAACTTGTCACTTGCAAAATTGGGGGTGGAAGTTTGAATAGAACCATTGAAATTTTTGATTCTACTTTAAGAGATGGTGCTCAGGGTCAGGGAATATCATTTTCTTTAGAGGATAAGACAAAAATAGTTAAGGTATTGGATGACATAGGGATTGACTATATTGAAGCTGGTAATCCAGGATCTAATCCTAAGGATATGGAGTTCTTTAAGGTAGTAAAAGAAATAGAACTTAAAAATTCGAAGTTAGTTGCTTTTGGATCAACAAGAAAGCCAAATTCAAAGATTGGTGATGATGTTAATATAAAAAGCTTATTGGATGCAGAAACAAGTGTTGTATCTATATTTGGTAAGTCATGGACATTTCAAGTAACAGATATATTAAAGACAACCTTAGATGAAAATCTACTTATGATAAAAGAAACTATAGAATATTTAACTAAAAAAAATAAACAAGTAATTTTTGATGCAGAACATTTTTTTGATGGTTATAAAGAAAATAAAGAATATTCTATGTTAACTTTAAAAGCTGCTAGAGAGGCTGGAGCAAAAACACTAGTTTTATGCGATACAAATGGTGGAACATTACCAAGCGAAATTAAAGAAATAACTAGTGAAGTAGTTAAGAATTTTGATTGTAAAATAGGAATTCATTGTCATAACGATATAGGTATGGCAGTAGCAAACTCTATTATGGCAATAGAGTCAGGGGCGATACATATTCAAGGCACATTTATAGGAGTTGGAGAAAGATGTGGGAATACTAACTTAAGTACAATAATTCCAACTATAGCCTTAAAAATGGATTGCAATTTAAAAGCAGAAAATTACTTGCAAGAGTTGACTGCAAAGGCTAGATATATTTCAGAAATATCTAATATTCAATTAGAGGATTCAACTCCTTATGTGGGTAAATCAGCATTTGCTCATAAAGGAGGAATGCATATAGATGCAATTTGTAAAACACCACAATCTTATGAGCATATAAATCCAGAAATAGTTGGGAATAAGAGAAGATTTTTATTATCAGAGGTAAGTGGTAAAAGTACAGTTTTGCAAGAGATACACAAGATTTTTCCTAATGTCAAAAAAGATGGAGATGAAGTTAAAAAGGTAACTAAAAGATTAAAAGAATTGGAATATGAAGGTTATCAATTTGAAGGAGCAGAAGGAACTGTAGAACTATTAATAAGAAAGACAATTGGAAAGTATAAACCTTTCTTCAAATTAAATCATTTTAAAACTATGGGAGAAACTCCTTGGAACAATGGTGAATTTAGCTCAACAGCTTTAATTAATATAACAGTTGATGGAATGACAGAAATGACAGCAGCAGAAGGTGATGGACCAGTAAATGCATTAGATAAAGCATTAAGAAAAGCAGTAGAAGTTTTTTATCCTGAGATAAAAAATGTAAAGTTAGTTGATTATAAGGTTAGAGTTTTAGATTCAGAAAGCACAACAGGTGCAAAAGTTAGAGTTTTAATTGAAAGTACTGATGGTAATGAAAGCTGGAGTACAGTTGGGGTCTCTAGGGACGTAATTCAAGCAAGCTGGATTGCATTAGTTGATTCGATTGAATATAAACTTATTAAAGATATTGAAAGAAAAGCAAAAGCATATTTTTAAAGGGGGAAAAAACAATGGCAATGACAATGACTCAAAAAATATTAGCTGCTCATGCAGGATTAGAAAGTGTAAAGGCAGGGCAATTAATTGAAGCAAATTTAGATTTGGTGCTAGGTAATGATATTACTTCACCAGTTGCAGTAAAGGAATTTGAAAAGTTTGGAGTTAAAAAAGTTTTTGATAAGGAAAAAATAGCAATAGTACCTGATCACTTTACTCCAAATAAAGATATAAAAGCAGCAGAACAATGTAAATTTATAAGAGAATTCTCAAGAGAAAAAGGAATAGTTAATTTTTTTGAAATAGGAGAAATGGGAATTGAACATTGTCTATTACCTGAAAAAGGATTAGTAGTTGCAGGTGATGTTGTTATAGGGGCAGACTCGCATACTTGCACATATGGAGCATTAGGAGCTTTTTCAACAGGAATTGGTTCAACAGATATGGCAGCAGGAATGGCTACAGGGAAATGTTGGTTTAAGGTTCCATCAGCATTAAAATTCGTATTAAAGGGAAAACCTTCAAAATGGGTAAGTGGTAAAGACGTTATACTTCATATCATTGGAATGATAGGGGTTGATGGAGCTTTATATAAATCAATGGAATTTGTTGGTGAAGGATTAAAGTACTTATCAATGGATGATAGATTCACAATGGCAAATATGGCTATTGAAGCTGGTGGAAAGAATGGTATTTTCCCAGTGGATGAAAAAACTATTGAATACTTAAAAGAGCATGGAAAGAAAGAATGGAAAGTATACGAAGCAGATGAAGATGCAGAGTATGATGAGGTCTATGAAATAGATTTATCTACTTTAAGACCAACAGTATCATTCCCACATTTACCTGATAATACAAGAACTATAGATGAGGTTGGAGAAATTGAAATTGATCAAGCGGTTATAGGTTCATGTACAAATGGAAGAATATCAGATTTGAGAGTAGCAAGAGATATTCTTAAGGGTAAAAAAGTAAATAAGAGAGTTAGATGTATAGTATTCCCAGGAACTCAAAAAATTTATTTACAGGCGTTAGAAGAAGGAATAATTAAGGATTTAGTAGAAGCAGGGGCAGTTGTTTCAACTCCAACTTGTGGACCATGCTTAGGTGGACATATGGGTATATTAGCTAAAGGTGAAAGAGCTATTTCAACTACAAATAGAAACTTCGTTGGAAGAATGGGGCATGTTGAATCAGAAGTTTATTTAGCTAGTCCAGCAGTTGCAGCAGCTTCAGCAATAACAGGAAAAATAACTAATCCGGAAACACTTTAAGGGGGTAAATAAATATGAAATCAACGGGAAAAGTTTTTAAATATGGAGATAACGTAGATACAGATGTAATTATACCAGCAAGATACTTAAATACATCAGATCCAAAGGAACTAGCAAGTCATTGTATGGAGGATATTGATTTAAATTTTGCTAATAATGTTAAACCGGGAGATATAATTGTTGCAAATAAGAATTTTGGATGTGGTTCATCTAGAGAACATGCACCAATAGCAATAAAAGAAAGTGGAATTAGCTGTGTTATAGCATCAACTTTTGCAAGAATATTTTATAGAAATGCAATTAATATTGGATTACCAATATTAGAATGTGATGAAGCAGTTAAATCTATTGAAGCAGGGGATGAGTTAGAGGTTAATTTTGATACAGGGGTTATTAAAAATTTAACTAAGGATGAAGAATATCAAGGAGAAGCGTTCCCAGAGTTTATGCAAAATATTATAAATAATAATGGACTTATAGGTTATATAAAAAATAAGAATAAATAAAATAAAAGGCAATGGGCAAATTTTAAGGGGGAAGAATCATGAATTTTAATATAGCAGTTATACCAGGAGATGGAATAGGACCAGAAGTTATCGATGAATCAATAAAAGTCTTAAATAAAATTGGGGAAAAATACAATCATACATTTGAATTTGAGTTTTTACAAGCTGGAGGATGTGCAATAGATTCAATGGGAACGTCACTTCCTGAAAAAACTTTAGAAGCTTGCAAGAAAAGTGATGCAGTTCTTTTAGGTGCTGTTGGAGGACCTAAATGGGATGATCCTAATGCAAAAGTAAGACCTGAACAGGCCTTATTAGGATTAAGGGGAGGTTTAAATTTATATTGTAATTTAAGACCTGCACTTTTATATAAACCACTAAAAGAAGCATCTCCATTAAAGGATAGCATAATTGGTGATGGAATTGATATTTGTGTTGTAAGAGAGCTTACTGGGGGAATTTACTTTGGTGAAAGAGGAAGAGAAGTAATTGATGGAGTTATTTCAGCTTACGATACAGAAAGATATAATATGGAAGAAATTGAAAGGATAGTAAGAATAGGCTTTGATACTGCAATGAAGAGAAGTAAGAAGCTTACTAGTGTTGATAAAGCTAATATATTAGAAAGTTCAAGACTTTGGAGAAGCGTTGTTGAAGAAATGTCTAAAGATTATCCAGAGGTTGAAGTAAATCATTTATATATTGATAATGCTTCGATGCAATTAGTAAGAGATCCAAGACAATTTGACGTAATTGTTACTTCAAATATGTTTGGTGATATTTTATCAGATGAGGCTTCAATGATAACAGGATCAATTGGTATGCTTCCATCTGCATCATTAGGAGAAGGAACTTTAGGGATGTACGAGCCAATTCATGGTTCTGCACCTGATATTGCTGGAAAGGGAATAGCAAACCCATTAGCAACAATTCTTTCAACTGCAATGATGTTAAGATATAGCTTTAACTTAGAAAATGAAGCAAAAGATATTGAAGATGCAGTAGTTAAAGTATTAGAAGAAGGATATAGAACTGGTGATATAACAAGTGAAGGAACTACACTTGTTGGAACCAAAGAAATGGGACAACTTGTTTTAGAAAGAATTTAGATAGTTAGAAGTTATAAGTTAGGAGTTAAGCTTGAAACTCCTTAGGGAGTTTATTGAATTATATATTCTTAGTAACTACTAACTAAAAACTAAGAACTACTAACTAATTTAATGGGGTGATATAAATGAGAAGTGATGTAGTTAAAAAGGGAGTAGCAAAGGCTCCTCATAGATCGTTGTTTAAAGCATCAGGATTAACTGATGAGGAAATAAATAAACCATTAATAGGAATTGTAACATCTCAAAATGATATAATTCCTGGTCATGTTAACTTAGATAAAATTGTTGAAGGTGTTAAAAAAGGAGTATTAATGTCTGGAGGAACACCATTAGTATTTCCAACAATAGGTGTATGTGATGGAATTGCAATGGGACATCAAGGAATGAAATATTCTTTAGTAACTAGAGAACTTATTGCTGATTCTGTTGAATGTATGGCAAATGCTCATGCATTTGATGCTTTAGTATTTATACCAAACTGTGACAAGATAGTTCCAGGAATGGTCATGGCTGCATTAAGAGTAAATGTTCCATCAGTAATAGTTAGTGGTGGACCAATGCTAGCTGGTAAATTTAAAGGTAAGGAAGTATCTTTATCTACAATGTTTGAAGCTGTTGGATCAGTTGAAAGTGGATTAATGCTTGAATCAGATTTAGCAGAATTAGAAGAAAAAGTATGTCCGACTTGTGGATCATGTTCAGGTATGTTTACTGCAAATTCTATGAATTGTCTATGTGAAGTTTTAGGATTAGCATTACCAGGCAATGGAACAATACCAGCTGTTTATTCCGAAAGAATAAGACTTGCTAAGTATGCAGGGATGGCTGTAATGAAGCTTTTAGAAAAAGATATTAAGCCAAGAGATATAGTAACAGAAGATGCCATTAAAAATGCATTAACAGTAGATATGGCACTTGGATGCTCAACAAATAGTGTTCTTCATTTAACAGCAATTGCAAATGAAGCTAAATTACCTATAAATCTTGATATTATAAATGGGATGTCAGCAAAGGTGCCGAACTTATGTAAACTAGCTCCAGCATCTGATACTCATATAGAAGATTTATATGCAGCTGGTGGAATTAGAGCTGTAATGAGTGAATTAAATAAGAAGAATTTATTAAATTTAAATTGTATTACTGCAACTGGTAAAACTGTTGGAGAAAATATTGAAAATGCAAAAGTTTTAGATTATTCAGTAATAAAACATATAGAAGAACCATATAGTCAAACTGGTGGAATTGCAGTTTTAAAAGGAAATTTAGCACCAGATGGAGCTGTTGTTAAGAGATCAGCAGTTTTAAAAGAAATGTTAGTTCATAAAGGGCCAGCTAAAGTTTTTAACTCTGAAGAAGAGGCTATTGAAGCAATTATGGGTAAGAAAATTGTTGAAGGCGATGTTGTAGTTATTAGATATGAAGGTCCAAAAGGTGGACCAGGAATGAGAGAAATGTTATCACCTACATCTGCAATATGTGGAATGAGACTTGATACATCTGTTGCACTTATTACAGATGGAAGATTTAGTGGGGCAACTAAAGGTGCAGCAATAGGACATGTTTCTCCTGAAGCAGCTGAAGGTGGAAATATTGCGTTAGTAGAAGATGGAGATATTATTTCTATTGATATTACAAATGGTAATTTAGATTTGCTTGTTAGCGATGAAGAACTAGCAAAGCGTAGATCAAATTTAAAGCCAGTTGAGCCAAAAGTTAAAGAGGGATATTTAGCAAGATATGCTAAATTAGTTAGCTCAGCAAGCTCAGGGGCAGTATTTAAATAGTTATAAGTTAACTAATATAAAGGGGGTTATTTTCAATGTTATTAACAGGTGCTGAGATTCTTGTTAAGACTTTATTAAATGAAGGTGTTGACACTGTTTTTGGATATCCTGGAGGAGCTGTATTAAATATTTATGACTATTTGTATAAATACAGAGATCAGCTTAAACATTATTTGACTTGCCATGAACAAGGTGCAGCTCATGCAGCTGATGGTTATGCAAGGTCATCAGGAAAAGTTGGGGTATGTATTGCTACATCAGGTCCAGGAGCAACAAATCTTGTAACGGGAATTGCAACTGCATATATGGATTCTGTTCCATTAGTTGCAATAACAGGTAATGTTCAAAAAAGTCTGCTTGGAAGAGATAGCTTTCAAGAGGTTGATATTACTGGAATAACAATGCCAATAACAAAACATAATTTTATTGTTAAAGATGTTAATGAGTTAGAGGAAACTGTTAGAAAGGCATTTTATATTGCTAGAGAAGGAAGACCAGGGCCGGTATTAATTGATATTCCAAAGGATATTACATCTGATAAAACAGAATATAAAAATTTAAAGCCATTACCAGTGGAACCAAAAAGTAAGCATATTACTGTTGATTCATTAAATGAAGTAGCTAAATATATTAATGATTCAGAACAACCACTTATTTATGCAGGTGGAGGAGTTATTAATTCAGGTGCTACTGAAGAACTAGTTAATTTTGCAGAAAAAATTAATGCACCAGTTGCAACAACATTAATGTGTAGAGGTGCAATTCCTTCAGAACATAGGTTAAATACTGGAATGATAGGGATGCATGGAAGTAATGCATCAAATATTTTAGCAACTAAGTGCGATTTAATAATTGCATTAGGTGCAAGGTTTAGTGACAGGGTAATTAGCGATAGAGAATTTATTAATAATGCTAAGGTAATTCAAATAGATGTGGATCCGGCAGAAGTAAATAAGAATGTTAAAGTAGATTCATTTATTATAGGTGATATTAAGGTAGCATTACAAAGATTAATGCCTTTAATAGATTATAAGAAAAATGATAAGTGGTTAAAAAAAGTAGATGAATTAAAGCTTTTAGCTATTACAAAAAATAATAAGGATGATGGTGAGCAATTAACACCAAGATTTTTATTTGAAAAGCTTAGTGAATTAGATAAAGGTGATTTTATTATGACGACTGAAGTTGGACAGCATCAAATGTGGACAGCACAGTATTTTAATTTTAAAACACCAAGAACTTTAATTTCATCTGGAGGACTTGGAACTATGGGATTTGGTTTAGGTGCGGCAATTGGAGTTAAAGTTGCTAATCCTGATAAAACTGTATTTAACATTGCTGGTGATGGAAGCTTTGGAATGAACTGCAATGAATTTGCAACAGCTGTTAAATATAATATTCCAATTAAAATTATTGTAATGAATAACAATGCATTAGGAATGGTTAGACAATGGCAAAGTTTATTTTATGAGGCTAGATATTCTCAAACTACTTTAGATAGAGCTACTGATTTTGTTAAGCTTGCTGAAGCTTTTGGAGGCGTTGGATTTAGGGTAGAAAAAAGAGAAGAACTTGATTCTGTATTAGAAGAGGCTTTAGCTGTAGATAGACCAGTAATAATTGATTATAGAATTGATAGTGATAAAAAAGTATTCCCTATGGTTGCTCCGGGAGCACCAATTCATCAAATAATTAATGAAGAAGATGTTGTAGAGGAATAGGCAATAAGTAATAGATAAAAATGAATAGATAAAAAGCAAAAGCGAAAAGTTTTTACTTTACATCTATTAGTTAATAATAAAAAGTTAATTTAAATTTCTATCATAAGAATTTGGTAGTGAATTTTTATAAATAAAAATAAATAAGTCGGGGGTATAAAAAATGGCAAAGATGTTTTATGAAAAGGACACAAATCTAGGTTTATTAAAGGGAAAGAAGGTTGCAGTTATCGGTTATGGTAGCCAAGGACATGCTCACGCATTAAACCTTCATGAAAGTGGAATTGATGTAGTTGTTGGATTATATGAAGGAAGTAAATCATGGAATAGAGTTAAGGAAGCCGGATTAGAAGTTGCTACAGTTGCAAATGCTGTTAAGGCTGCTGATGTTGTTATGGTTTTAGTACCAGATGAGAAACAAGCTAAATTATATAGAGAAGAAATCGCTCCATATTTAGAAGAAGGAAATGCTTTAGTATTTGCTCATGGATTTAACATTCATTATGGACAAATAGTTCCTCCTGCAGATGTTGATGTATTCATGGTTGCTCCAAAAGGACCAGGACATATGGTAAGAAGAACTTATACTGAAGGTTCAGGAGTTCCTTGCTTAATAGCAGTTCAACAAGATTACACAGGAAAAGCTAAAGAATTTGCATTAGCTTATGCCAATGGAATTGGTGGAGCTAGAGCTGGTGTATTAGAAACTACATTCAAAGATGAAACTGAAACAGATTTATTTGGTGAACAAGCAGTCCTTTGTGGAGGTGTTACAGCACTTATCAAAGCTGGATTTGAAACTTTAGTAGAAGGTGGATATGCCCCAGAAAATGCTTATTTTGAATGTTTACATGAAATGAAGCTTATTGTTGATTTAATATACCAAGGTGGTATGGCTGCAATGAGATATTCTATATCTGATACTGCTGAATATGGTGATTACATGATTGGTAACAGAATAGTTACTGATGAAACTAAGAAAGAAATGAAAAAAGTATTAACTGAAATTCAAGATGGTACTTTTGCAAGAAATTGGTTAATGGAAAACCAAGTTGGAAGACCACAATTTAATGCTATGAGAAGAATGGAAGCAGAACATCCAATTGAAAAGGTTGGTAAAGAGTTAAGAGAAATGATGTCTTGGATTGATACTAAGAACTTAGATTAATAATCACAACTTTTTGAATTAAACAGATTTAATAAAAGGAATTACAGCTAATAATTGAGATGTAATTCCTTATTTTTGTATAAGTTCACAAAAGTAATAAGTTATGAAATGGTATATTTTTAAAATAATGATATAAATGTTAAAATTTAATAGATAAACTTAGTTTTCAAAGTATATTTAATTATTGATTGGAGGAGAAAAAATGGAATTAAAGACTAAGGTAAATGACAAAAAAGTATTTGCTAAAATTGGATTAGCTATCTTAGTTTGTATGATAGTAGTAAATGTTATACAAACAATTTATTATTCAGCTATTAATGTAATTAGGCCATCATTGTTAGAACAACCTTGGGTAAATTATATAGCTATTGCAATTAGTTTTTACTTTATAGGCTTTCCTATATTTTATGTAATGGTTAGAAAGCTTCCTGATGGTGAGAAAAAGGAAAGTAAAAGTTTAAGTGTAGGAAAAATGATTTTACTATTTTTTATGTCTTATGCAATATTATATGTGGTTAACTTTTTAACTACTATTTTACTAATGATAATTGCTGCAATAAAGGGTAGCGAGATAATGAATCCAATAGCTAATGTAGTAGGGACAAGCAATTGGATTTGGAGTTTGATTTTTGCAGGAATATTATCTCCTATTGTTGAAGAAATGTTATTTAGGGGGATAATGCTTAATAAGATAAGAATGTATGGTGATAAAGTAGCTATAATTACAACAGCAATTATGTTTGGATTATTTCATGCAAATTTTTCTCAGTTTTTTTATGCAGTCGGATTAGGAGTTATATTTGCTTATGTAACATTAAAGACTGGTACTATAAAATATTCAATAATATTACATATAGCAATTAACATTGTTGGAAGTGTAATTATGCCATCTATAGTTGGAGATGGTAGTAATATAGCGTTAATTGGAGTAGCAGGATTAGTTTTAATAGCAATTACTATTATAGGAATAGTTTTATTAATCAATAATAGAAAGAATATACATTTATCAGAAGGTGAAATAAAACTAGAAAAAGGTACAGTTGCTAAAACTATTTATTTGAATGTAGGGATGATTTTATATATAGTTCTCTGTGTAATATCAATGATATCAGTAGTATTGATGTAAAGTATAAATTAAATTTCAGGTCGATATTGTATTTATAACTATAAAGTTGCTTATTTAAGATATACTTATTAGAAGTAAAAAAATATAAATGAGGCGGTATAGAAGTTGAATTATTTTTTTATATATTCACTTTAGTATAAATACTTTACAATAATAATTGTAATCTGTATAATTAATCTGTAATTTGAAAATAATAGTTAATATAATTGTGTTGATTAGGAGCAGTAAATAGAATTCTAATTTAAAGCGATTTAGGAAGTGGTGTAAGCCTAAAATTTAGAACTATTGAAGGAAACCAGGGAGCAATAAAATTAAATAAGTATTTGAGTGGGTTAATTTATATTAACCAATTTAGGTGGTAACGCGGAAATACAGTCTTTCGTCCTAAAAGTTTAGGGTGAAAGACTTTTTATTTTGTAAAAAATAAATAAAATTAAAAGGAGAAAAATAAGATGGCATTTGAAAAGTTAGCTGAAATGATATTCCCAAATGTAGAACATGATAGAGAATATTATATAGCAAAATACCCAAAGAGAAATTTAAAAGAAGGTGCTAGGGTAACTAGATACGCACCATCACCAACAGGATTCCAACATATAGGTGGAGTTTTTGCTGCATTAATAAATGAAAGATTAGCAAGTCAAAGTGAAGGTGTTTTCTATTTAAGAATAGAAGATACAGACCAAAAAAGAGAAGTTGAAGGTGCTATAGAAGATACAATTGCAACTATGCATAACTTTGGAATGGACTTCAGTGAAGGAATGACTGGTCAAGAAACTTCAAAAGGTGAATATGGTCCATACAGACAAAGTGAAAGAGCTGAAATATACAGAACTTTTGCTAAGGACTTATTATTAAAAGGATTAGCATACCCAGATTTCTGTACTCCAGAAGAATTAGCAGCATTAAGAGAAGAACAAATTGCTAATAAGATAACTCCTGGATACTATGGAGAATATGCTAAATACAGAAATATTACTGAAGAAGAAGCTATTGAAAGAATAAACAATGGTGAAGCTTATATATTAAGATTAAAATCACCAGGAAATATTGAAAATAGAGTAGAATTCCACGACTTAATAAAAGGAGATATATCTTTCCCAGAAAACAATCAAGATGTTGTTTTAATAAAAGGTGATGGACTTCCAACTTATCATTTTGCACATGCAATTGATGATTATTTAATGAGAACTACAGATGTAATAAGAGGAGAAGAATGGTTATCATCTCTTCCAATACATGTTCAATTATTTGAAGTATTAGGATTTGAAAGACCAAACTATGCTCATATTCCAACAATAATGAAACAAGAAGGTGGATCTAAGAGAAAGCTTTCTAAGAGAAAAGATGCTGAAGCAGCTGTATCTTACTACAACGAAGTTGGATATCCAGTAGTTTGTGTTATTGAATACTTATTAAACATAGTAAACTCAAGCTATGAAGAATGGAGAGCAGAAAATCCTACTGCTGATTACCATGAATTCCATGTTGCTTTAGAAAAAATGAGTAAGAGTGGAGCATTATTTGACTTAGTTAAGTTAAATGATGTTTCTAAAGATGTTATTGCTAGAATGCCAGCAAATAAAGTATATGAACAATATACAGCATGGGCTAAGCAATATGATGAAGAAATGTATAACTTAGTAACTGCAAATGAAGCTATGTCTAAGGAAATATTCAACATAGATAAAGAAGGTCCAAAGCCAAGAAAAGATTTTGCTAAATGGGATGAAGTTAAAGATAAGATTTTCTATTTCTTCGATGAGTTATTCTATAATGAAACAGCAGATCAAGTGGAATTACCAAAGACTTTATCATTAGAAAATGCTAAAGCTATAATTGAAGAATATGCTAAGAAGTTTAACTTCAATGCTGGAAGCCAAGAAAATTGGTTTGAAGATTTAAAAGTAATTGGAGCAGAACTTGGATATTGTGCAAACAGAAAAGAATATAAAGCTAATCCAGATCAATATAAGGGAATGATTTCTGATGTTGCTGGAGCAGTAAGAAGTGCATTATCACACAGAACAAACACTCCTGACCTTTATACTATAATGCAAATTATGGGTGAAGATAAGGTTAGAGAAAGATTTAATAGATTTTTAGAGTTATAAAATAGTATTGAAAGCAGCTATATTTAAAATAGTATAGTTGCTTTTTTATTTTATATTTTAAATATAAAATAAAAAATATTTATGTTTAGCTAATAATATAACTTGGAAAAATTTAATGTGTATTATATTAACAGAACTTCATAAAATAATATCGAAATGTAAAAGGAGGTGTTTTTTATGAATAAACAAAGTCAAAATAGTTCGACTATGAGCAATAATACTCAACAAAGTATGAATAGTAGTGCACAACAACAAAGCAATATGCAAAGTAATGCAAATTCTCAAAGTGCAATGAGTAGTGCTCAAATTGATTCAAACATAGAAGCTTATAAAAAAGCACAACAAAATGCTAACCAAAATTCAATGCAATAAAATATTTACAAAATAAAAACTCCTTATAAGTAGGGGTTTTTATTTTTTATAAAAAAACTAAAGTTTTATATATTAACTACTTAATATATAATTTTTCAATATTTTAATTTAACTTCACAACTTGGACTGAAATGAAATTAATACAAGGTATCAAAGAAAATAAAATGTACAAACTATTACTGTAGCGGTGGTAGAACTAAGTTAAGACTTGGCTGTATCAGGGCTAAATTTAATAAGACACTGGAGGTAAATGTTATGGATAAACATTCAAAGTGTGGATGTCATACAAAAGAAAAAAGTAGTTGTGAATCAAGTTGTGGATGTGGATGTAATAGTGGTGCACCAAAATCTGCAGTAAATAATCAATGGGCATCACCAGCTGGTGTAAAAGTAGAAAATTATAAGAATTGTACATGTGAAAAACAAGAAAAAACAGCAACAAATAATCAATGGTCATAATTTAAAAGCTGTTTATAGAAATAAATTCTAGTATTAAATTAATAATACGGAGCAAAATAATATTGATAAGAGTGTTGGAGGAAGACTGATGGGATGAATATTAAAAAAGAAGTAAACCCTAAACAATTTAACTGGTGTTTATAGTTTTTGCATCGAAAGAAAGCTATAGAAAAATGATTATATAAGTGGCGACTCAGTGTGAATCCGATTATAAAGTATTACTGTGTATGAAACCTCAAGAACACTCACTATACCTAATTTAAATAAGAGAAAGGCATTTGCCTTTCTCTTATTTTTTCTTTTATTTTAATTTAAATGAAGATTTTAAAGATACAATTCTGTTAAATACTAATTTATCAGCAGTTGTATACTTAGTATCAACATTAAAGAATCCATTTCTAACTAATTGGAATTTATCTTGAGGTTTAGCATCCTTAGCAGCAGTTGGCTCAATAAATCCTTGTAAAACTTCCATAGAGTTCGGATTTATTTGTTCTAAGAAATTCTTACCTTCATTTTCAGGAGCATCATCTAAGATTAATGGTTCGTATAATCTAAATTCAGCAGGTACACAATTATTTGCATCTACCCAGTGAATAGTTCCTTTAACTTTTCTTCCTGTAAATCCAGAACCACTCTTAGTTTCAGGATCATAAGTACAGTGAATTTCAGTAACATTACCATTTTCATCTTTGATAACTTCATTACATTTAACAAAGTAAGCACCCATTAATCTAACTTCATTACCAGGGAATAATCTAAAGTATTTTTTTATTGGAACTTCCATGAAGTCTTCTTGTTCAACATATAATTCTCTTGAGAATGGAACAAGTCTTTTACCAAAAGATTCATCTTTAGCATTGTTGCTAACTTCAAGCATTTCAGTTTGCCCTTCTGGATAGTTAGTAATAACTAATTTTAAAGGTCTTAAGACTGCCATAGCATTAGGAGCTTTCATTTGTAAATCTTCTCTTACGAAATAATCAAGCATTTGAGAATCTACTGTAGAGTTAGCTTTAGCAACACCAATTGCAGCACAGAAATTCTTTAAAGCTTCTGGTGTACAACCTCTTCTTCTTAAACCAGAAATAGTAGGCATTCTTGGATCATCCCATCCATCAACAACACCTTCATCAACTAGTTGTTTAAGTTTTCTTTTACTCATAACAGTATTAGTCATATTTAATCTAGCAAATTCAATTTGTCTAGGTTGGCAATCCATTTCACATTCTCTTACAACCCAATCATATAGAGGTCTATGGTCTTCAAATTCTAAAGTACAAATAGAATGAGTTACTTTTTCTATAGCATCTTCTAATGGGTGTGCAAAGTCATACATTGGATATATGCACCATTTATCACCTGTATTATGATGATGTGCATGAGCAATTCTATAGATAATAGGATCTCTCATGTTCATATTTGGAGAAGCCATATCAATTTTTGCTCTTAAAACTTTTTCTCCATCTGCAAATTCTCCATTTTTCATTCTTTCGAATAAATCTAGGTTTTCTTCAACAGTTCTGTTTCTATAAGGGCTTTCTTTACCAGGTTCAGTTAAAGTACCTCTATATTCTTTAGCTTCTTCTGGAGTTAAATCACAAACATAAGCTAATCCTTTTTTTATTAATAAAACAGCTCTGTTATACATTTCATCAAAGTAATTTGATGCAAAGTAAAGTTCATCCCATTTTCCACCAAGCCATTCTACATCTTCTTTAATTGATTGAACATATTCTGTATCTTCTTTTACAGGGTTAGTATCATCGAATCTAAGATGTGTTCTACCATGGAATTCTTCAGCTAATCCAAAGTTTAAAAGAATAGATTTTGCATGACCTATATGTAGGTATCCATTTGGTTCTGGTGGGAAACGTGTAATTATTTCCTTATGTTTTCCGCTTTCTAAATCGTCAATTATTATGTTTCTTATAAAATTAGAAGAATTAATTTCACTTGACATATTTTACCTCTCCTATTAACGCTTAATTATTTAAGTTAAAAATATTCTTAAAGGAATTTAAAATTATTCTATAAAGAATAATTATGTCCTAAGTAAATAACATTTATAACATATATTTTAACTATTACTAATAATTTTAATCGAATATAACTAAAAAATAAAGTAACTTATAGAAAAAGTTAGATAATTACTTAATGAAAGTATAAAAAAGTAAGCTTATAACAATAATATATAGAGAATTATGCACTAAAGAGGAGGTATAAGAATGAATAATTTATCATGTAATGTTACTACATGTGTATATAATTCACAAAACTTGTGTAGCAAAGAAAGTATTAAAATTGCAGGTAAAAATACCATTACAGCTAATTTTACAAGTTGTGAAGATTTTAGAAGAAAAACTGGTGAACTTACTAGTAGTGTGAAATCAGCTAATACAATGTTAGATGTAACTTGTGAAGCTATAAATTGTGAACATAATAAAGATAATAAATGTGATGCATCCAATATAACAATTGGAGGAGATTATGCTTTATCTGAAATACAAACAGAATGTTCAACTTTTGTATCAAAGATTGATAAATAGATAATTAATATAAGGCTAGCTATAATATATTCTTAAGGTTTAAGAATATTAATATCAAATAAGCTAGCTTTTTTTGTATAACATTGTTTACATTAATTGGTTTTTAAAATAGAATAGATATATGAATCAATTAGAAAAGAAAAGGATTAATTTAATGAAGATTAATTATATAAAAGAATTAAATAGTAGCAAAATAAATTTAAGCCCATTAAACTTTTGGCAGGCTATAGGAATAACAATTTTATTTGATATAATAACTTTATTTTTAAATAAACCTACAGATATTTTTTATATTATATTAAATAGTTTAGGAGTTGTAACATATAGTGGATTTTGGATGTGGATATCGACAGCATTATCGGCAGCATATGAGTTTGGTGCAATATTAATATTAATTATTTTTCTAAACAATAGAAACAATAAAGTAAATAATATAAATACTGGATTTAAATTAAGAAAAAGAGATTGGGTATTAGTTCCGCTACTAATAGTTTCATATATTTTATTAACTTATGGATGGTTCGATTATATTTTATATTTCTTTCCAACAGGTAATACATATGAATATGTTATTGAATATTTAAACTCAATTCCTATAGTTATATTATTAGTAGAAACTTGCATAATGGCACCATTTTTTGAAGAACTATTATATAGAGGAATTATATTAAATGGATTAATTAATAGATATAGTAGGAAAAAAGCTATTATTTATTCAGCATTAATATTTGGAATAGCACATCTAAATTTTCCACAAGGAATTAATGCGTTTTTATTAGGATTAATAATAGGAACTGTATATTATTATACAAGATCAATATATTTATGTATGATAATGCATTTTGCTAATAACTTCTTAGTTAATTTTGTTTATTATCCAACTTCACAGTTATGGACAAACATCTTATTTGTATTACTTCCTATATTAGGCTTAGTGTTAATGATTTACTTATTTAAGACATTAAATTTAAAAGAGAGAAGTAAAGAAGCTATTAATTATATAATAAATAACGATTTTAAATAAAATGAGTGATGAAATAATTAGCATTTATCTTTAAATAGATAAGTGCTTTTATAATATAAAATTGGGGTGAATACTATGGATATTGGGTTAATTGGATTTGGAGGAGTAGGACAAGCATTAATAAAATTGTTAATAGATAAAGAAAGTTATTTATTGCAACAATACAATTTAAAAATAAACGTAAAATACATAATAAAAAGCAATGGAGGAATATACAATGCTTCTGGAATAAATTTAAGTGAGATATTAAAAGTAATTGATGAAAATATAAATATTACATGCCACAATGAGTGGAAAGATAATTTGAATATTAATGATATTATTGGTAATAATGATATAGATACTTTGGTAGAGTTAACTTCAACTAATATAGAAACTGGCGAACCAGGGCTTACTCATATTAGAAAATCATTGGAAAATAATATAAATGTTGTTACAGGGAATAAAGGTCCTATTTTATTAGATTATAAAAAATTAAAAGTTTTAGCTGATAATAATAATGTAGAGCTTAAGGTTGGATGTACAACAGGTGGAGCATTACCTTCAATTAATGGAGGAATATATGATATTGCAGGGAGTAAAATTCAAAGTATTGAAGGAGTACTAAATGGCACTACTAATTATATATTAAGTAAAATGGCTAATGATAATGTAGATTATAAAGAAGCCTTATTAGAAGCACAAAAGGTTGGTATAGCAGAATCCGATCCTAGTTTAGATGTTTTAGGATATGATACAGCAAGTAAAATAATTATTTTATCAAATGTACTTATGAATTCAGATTTAAAACTAGAAGATTTAAAAATTAATGGGATTGAAGAAGTTAGATTAGATAATATAGAAAAAGCTAAAGTAAGGGGAAATAAGATAAAGTTAATTGGTAAGGTATATAAGAAAGATAATTTAGTCAAAGGTTATGTAACACCAATAGAAATTGATGAAAATCATCCATTATATTGCGTAGATTATAAAAATAAGGGGATATATTATAAAACAGATACTTTAGGGGATATAAGTATAATTGGTGGCGCTTCAGGAACCATGAATGCTGCAGCTTCAATATTAAGAGATATAATATTACTTAGAGGTGTTTAGATAATAATATAGAAAATATTGTATGAATTTTAATTATTTATAAAAAATAATTAAAAAAGGTTGTAATTTAATAAATACTATGTTATTATAAATGAGTAGCAAAGTTGCTAACAAAAAAAAGTTTCATTTAGGTAAATAGTTTCTCGAAAATTAGAGATTATTATATCAATTTAGAATCTTTAATTTCAGGAGGAATATTTATGACAGATAAGACATTAGTATGTAGAGATTGTGGAAGTGAATTCGTATTTTCAGTAGGAGAACAAGAATTCTACAAGGAAAAAGGATTTACAAATGAGCCAACAAGATGTGTAGCTTGTAGAAGAGCTAAAAAAGAACAAAATAGAAGATAATTATAGATTATTATAGGTTGTAGTTTAAACTACAACCTTTTTTGATTATATTAAAATATAAAAATTAACTAATAAAATATGTAGTAGGGTTATAGTATAATGATAAATGAGAATATCACTTAATATAGAGATGTATAAAAGCAGGATACAGATAGATAGAAAGTAATTTGGGGAGAGTGAGACTTATGGATAAGAATTATATAAGAAAAGAAATATTGAAGACAAGAGATGATATAGAAGTAGTTTTAAAAAAAGAATATGATAGTATAATCTTTAAAAGGTTGATTAATAGTGATACTTATAAGAATGCCAATAAAATATTTACTTATATAAGCTTTGGTTCGGAAGTTGATACTAAGGAGTTTATAAAATATGCATTAAGTGATAATAAAGAAATTTATGTGCCAAAAACCGATAAAGGTAAAAGGGAAATGGTAGCTATGAAAATTAACAGTTTAGATAACATGGGTGTGGATAAGTGGGGAATACTTGAACCTAAAACTGTGAAAGAAGACAAAATTGGAGAAGAGTTTGATTTAATAATTATGCCAGGAGTAGCTTTTGATAAATTTGGAAATAGGATTGGCTATGGTGGAGGATATTATGATAAATATATTTCTAGAAAAAATATTAAATGTCCTAAAATTGCATTGGCATATGATTTGCAGATCATTGATAAAATACAGTGTGAGGAACATGATATAAAGGCAGATGGTATAATATCAAATAAAGAGTTTATAAAAATGTAAAAAATTTATAAAAAAACTATTGAAAAAATATTCCATATATGTATAATAAAGATAACAAGTTAATAGAAAATCTTTTATTAAGAACGGTGGAGGGACTGGCCCTGAGAAACCTAGCAACCTGTTATCAGTAACAAGTGATAAGTTGTAAGTGACAAGTTATATAAATTAACTGTGACTTATAGTTATAAATTTTGCTGATGTACGTTGGTGCTAAATCCTGCAGGTTTAACCTGAGAAATGAGAGTATATATTAGTAAAATAGAGTTTTATGCTATTTCTCATTATCTATAAGGATAATAAGAAATAGCTTTTTTTGTATAAAAATTTTAAATTGGAATTTATAACAATTAAGAACAAGGCTAATATTTTTCCATTAATAATTAATAAAAGAGCAATAAGTATCAAAATTTAAATGAATATAGGATTAGAGTTGAAGTTAATTATTAACTAAAAACTACGAACTCCTAATTATAAAAAAAGGGGGCTTTATTTATGTCAAATAATTTAGGAAAAGGAACAATAGGAATTCATGGGGGGTATTCACCAAAGTCAGGTGAACCAAGAGTATTACCAATTTATCAAAGTGCAACCTACAAATATGATGATCCAGATACACTAGAAGCTTTATTTGCTTTAAAAGCAGAAGGACACTTATACAGTAGAATTTCTAATCCAACAGTTGGGGCGCTAGAGGATAAATACACAAAATTAGAAGGAGGAGTTGGAGCAGTAGCAACAGCTTCAGGACAATCAGCAATACTTTATGCAGTTTTAAATCTTTGTAAAGCAGGAGATCATATTATTTCAGTAACATCTTTGTATGGAGGAACAGTTAATTTATTTAATGTTCATTTAAAAAATTTAGGAATAGAAGTTAGTTTTGTTGAACCAGATGCATCTGAAGAAGAAATATTATCACTAGCAAAAGAAAATACAAAGGCTATATATGGTGAAACAATAGGAAATCCAGGATTAAATATTTTAGACTTTGATAAGTTCTCTTCAGTTGCTAAAAAAATTCAAGTGCCACTTATAATAGATAATACGGTAGCAACACCATATCATTGCAATCCATTTGAACATGGTGCAAACATAGTTGTACATTCAACAACAAAGTATTCAGAAGGACATGCTCAAACAATTGGTGGAATAGTAGTAGATGGAGGAAATTTTGATTGGACTAATGGTAAGTTTAATGACTTTACAACACCAGATCCAAGCTATCATGGACTTAAGTATGTTGAAAGCTTTGGACAAGCTGCATATATAGTAAAGCTTAGAGTAACTTTATTAAGGGATTTAGGCGCTTGTATGAGTCCATTTAATGCTTACTTAACTAACTTAGGATTAGAAACTTTACATTTAAGAATGGAAAGACATTCAAAAAATGCTTTAGAAATAGCTCAGTGGTTAACTACTGAAGAAAAGGTTTCGTGGGTTAACTATCCATTACTTGAAGGAAGTAAATATTATGATTTGGCAAAGAAATATCTTAAAGGTGGGGCTAGTGGGCTTTTAACATTTGGAGTTAAAGGCGGAATTGAAAATGCCAAGGAATTTAGTAGAGGATTAAATGTAATTGCTTTAGCAGTAACTTTAGGAGATGCAAGAAGCTGTCTTTTACATCCAGCAACTACAAGTCATAGTCAATTAAATGAAGAAGAACTATTAGCAAGTGGAGTTACACCAGATTTATTAAGACTTTCTGTAGGAATAGAAGATGCTAAAGATTTAATTAATGATATTAGTGAAGCATTAAAAGCTATATAGGTATTTGATTGGAGGAATAGTAATGACTAAAGTAGCTATTATGGGGTATGGAGTAGTAGGCAGTGGGCTTATTGAATTAATAGATAAGAATAGAGAATACAACAGGGAAGATGATATAAAAATAACTAGTATATTGGTTAGAAATAAAGAAAAACATCTTAATTCCAGTCACAATGAGGTTATAACTACTGATGTAGAGGAGTTCTTTTCTATTAAAAGCGATGTTGTAATAGAAGTAATCGGTGGGTTACATCCTGCTTATGATTATGTAAAAAGAGCATTAGTTTTAGGAAAGCATGTTGTTACAGCTAACAAAGACTTAATAGCTACTTTTGGACATGAACTTTTCCAATTGGCGCAGGAAAATAATGTCTCATTAAAGTTTGAAGCAGCTGTAGCAGGGGGAATACCAATAATAAAGCCATTAACTGAAAGTCTTTATGGTAATGGAATTAGTAGTATAAAAGCAATATTAAATGGAACTACAAATTTCATATTAACTAAGATGGATGGTGAAAATTTATCCTATGAAGAGGCTTTAAGTGAAGCGCAACAGCTTGGTTTTGCAGAAGCTAATCCAGAATCAGATGTTATGGGATATGACTCAGCAAGAAAGCTTGCAATATTATCAAGTTTAGCATTTGATAAAAAGTTTAAGTGGGATGATATATCAATAGAGGGTATTACTAATATAGATACTAATGATTTTAAATATGCTAATAAGTTAAACTGTAAAATAAAGCTTGTAGCAGAAGCTTTTAAGTGTAAAAGTGGAGTTTATACTTCAGTAAAACCTATATTAGTAGATAATGAAAGTATATTAGCGCAAATTAATAATGAAGTAAATGCTGTTATTTTAAATGGGGATGAAATAGGAGAACTATTATTTGTAGGTAAGGGAGCAGGTAAACTTCCTACAGGAAGTGCTGTTTATAGTGATTTAAATGATATTATAAATAATAGATTTACTAAAGTTGATAGTTTTAATAAAGAAGAGGCAAATGTAATAAAGTTTGCTAGTAAAACTTGCAATTGTATATTAAGAATAAAGGCTTTGGATAAAGAAGAAGTAATAAATAGATGTAGAGAAGCTTTTAATAATATAAAAGTTATTGATAAGTCTATTGATGATGAGGTTGCAATTTTCATTGAATGTACTTCAGAAGCATATGTTGAAAAATTTATTGAAGAGATAGAAGATGAGACTTATTATGAAGGGGCTAAAAAGTTAATAGTGGCTTAAATTAATTACGATAAAATTTATAAGTAGTAGTATAGATAGTGATAAGTTGTAAGTAACAAGTTTATGACAAAATTTCGTTGAGAGATTTAAAATTGAATTTATTCAGTTAGTATAAATTTGTAATCTTAAATTCTTATCGCTATTTTTATTGCAATTAAATATTATATATTTTTTTATTATTGAAAAAGATAGGCAGAAAAATAAAATGATAATGATAATTATTATCATTTACAAAAGGTAAAATGTATGATATATTGTATTTAGGCTTAGAAATAATTTAAGGAGATGATTATATGGCAAAGATGATGGGCCCAAGGTTTAAGCAGTGCAGACGATTAGGCTTAAATGTTTGTGGACACCCAAAAGCAATGAATAGAGCTACTAAAGGCACAGCAAGAAATGATAAAAAGCTTTCTGACTATGGTACTCAATTATTAGAAAAACAAAGATTAAGAGCTTATTATGGGGTTATGGAAAAGCAATTTGCTAATTACTTTGAAAAAGCATCTAAATCAAGAGAATTAACAGGGCATGCCTTAATTAATTTATTAGAATGCAGATTAGATAATTTAGTTTATAGATTAGGATTTGCAAATTCAATAAGACAGGCAAGACAAATGGTTGTACATGGTCATTTTTTAGTTAATGGTAAAAAAGTTGATATTCCATCATTCAATGTTTCTGTTGGAGATGAAATAAAATTAAGAGAAAAGTCTCAAAAGAATGTTATGTTTAAAGAAAATTTTGAATCAAATATTCTTAATGTTTTACCATATTTAAGTAAAGATGAAGCTAATTTCTCAGGAGTTTTACAAAGATATCCTGAAAGAACAGAGGTTCCAATAGAAATTAATGAAGTTTTAGTTGTAGAGTATTATTCTAAAAACTAGTTAGTATCATCTTTCCTTTAAGGAATAAAATTTTCTCTAAAAATTATATCTTATGTTATTTATAAGCCACTATTGAATTTAAATAAGTTGTGTGAAAATGAAAATAGTTAATGTAATGTGCAGATTACATTAACTATTTTTCATTTTATATATTATCAATAAAGGTCTCCACTTCCTTCGCCTTTTACTAAAGCTCTGATTCTTTTTGGTAATATTGGATGACTGCTAACTAAATTATTACACCATACAAAAAAGCCTTTTATGTCATTACTATTATTAATATAATCATGGACATCTATTTTTTTATAAAGATGTTTCCCTGCAAATAAAGAAAACATAGCTTCAACACCGTTGTTTCCTGTAACTTTTTGAGCTAATCGATCGCAACTATATTCTCTAGCTCTTGAAGCAGTGCTTCCTATAATAGGAAGTACAGTTGAAAACATTATAAATAAATTATAATAAAAAGTAGCATGCTTATATTTAATGTGAGCTAATTCATGAGCTATTATAAAATTAATAGATTCTAAATCATTATATTCTCTATAAGCAATTTCAAATAAATCACTATCAATTTCAATGTACTGTTTACGAACTATAAAAGCAGAAAATGCATTCATAACACCATTTTGTTGAATTAAAAATGCTTCAGGAACCCTTTTTAGTCCTAACTTATGAGAATATTTAGCTATATTATAATAAACTTCTGGAAAGTTGTTTTCGGTAATTTTTATAGCTCTTGATCTGTATTTAGCATAATAAAGATTTACTCCAAAAGGAAAAGCAATTATTGTTACAATACCTGCTAGTAATAGTTGAAGTTCGGTTGGAAAACTACTTAAAGCAGAAGTAGGAGATATTACTACATTTGCATATGAAGAAGGATCTGAAAAAGATTCTTTTAATGTATCAGGTAATGTATTATAGTTATGTATATTTATAATACAAAATGCTATAACTGTGATTATTATAGCAAAATTAATAAATAGTAATATCCCATACCATTTCTTTTCAGATTTATGTCTACAGTTTTCAATTTCTTCTTTAGTTAATTCAATATTATCCTGTTCATAAAAACTCAAAATTCTCAATCCCTTTCAAAAATATATTAAAAAGTATATCATTAATATACATATATTTTACAATTTTTATGTTGTTTATAATATAAATTCATGAAAAAAACATGGTAAACTAATTTGTTTACCATGTTTAAATAAAATTATCTTTCTTTATTAGCTATTTCATTAGTTATTCTAGAAACAAAAGCATCTAAAGCCATTGCACCTTCATCATCATTCCTTCTGCTTCTTACAGATACTTCGTTGTTAGCAGCTTCTTTTTCACCAACAACTAGGATATAAGGAACTCTTTCAAGTCTAGCTTCTCTGATTTTGTAACCAATCTTTTCAGTTCTGTGGTCAACTTCAACTCTAACACCATTTTTTCTTAAAGTTCTAACTACATCATCAGCATAGTCAGCATACTTATCAGAAAGTGGAAGAACTTTAGCTTGAACAGGTGACATCCATGTTGGGAAAGCTCCAGCATACTTTTCAATTAAAGTAGCGATAGTTCTTTCATAACATCCAATTGAAGATCTATGGATAACGAATGGTACTTTCTTTTCACCATCTTTATCGATGTAAGTCATACCAAGTCTTTCACCTAAAGCAAAGTCAATTTGAACAGTAATTATTGTATCTTCTTTTCCATGAACATTTTTAGATTGAATATCAAGTTTTGGTCCGTAGAATGCTGCTTCACCTTCAGCTTCAACATAATCAATTCCAAGGTGATCTAATATAGTTCTCATTTGGTTTTGAGTAGCTTCCCAAGCTTCTGGGTTATTTATATACTTTTCAGTATTTGTTGGATCCCACTTAGAGAATCTGTAAGAAATATCTTCAGATATTCCTAAAGTTTCCATAACGTAATTTATTAAATCAACAACTTCTTTGAATTCATCTTCTAATTGTTCTGGAGTACAGATTATGTGACCTTCAGATAAAGTGAATTGTCTAACTCTAGTAAGACCGTGCATTTCTCCTGAAGCTTCTTTTCTGAATAGAGTAGAAGTTTCAGCATATCTTATTGGAAGATCTCTGTAGCTATGTTGTTCTGCATTATAAACAGTGAATTGGAATGGGCAAGTCATTGGTCTTAAAGCCATAACTTCAGCATCTTTTTCTTCATCACCTAATACGAACATACCATCTTTATAATGGCTCCAGTGTCCAGAAGCTACAAATAAATCATTCTTAGACATGAAAGGAGTCTTAGTTAAAACATAGCCTCTTTTTTCTTCCTCATCTTCAATCCATCTTTGAAGAGTTTGGAATAATTTAGCTCCTTTAGGCATAAATAATGGAAGTCCTTGACCTACTTTTTCATCAGTAGTAAATAGTCCAAGTTCTCTACCTAATTTATTATGATCTCTCTTTTTAGCTTCTTCTAAAGCTTCTAAATGAGCATCTAAATCAGCTTTCTTTAAGAATGCAGTTCCGTAAATTCTAGAAAGCATTTTATTCTTTTCGTCACCTTTCCAATAAGCACCAGCGCTTCTTAAAAGTTTGATAGCTTTAATATTCTTTAATGACATTACGTGTGGTCCAGCGCAAAGGTCTGTAAAATCACCAATTTTATAGAATGATATTATTTCATCTTCTGGAAGGTCATTTATTAATTCAACTTTATAAGGTTCATCCTTCATAAGCTCTAAAGCTTCGTTTCTTGGAAGTTCGAATCTTTCTATTGAAGGATTTTCCTTTATTATTTTTTTCATTTCAGCTTCGATTTTATCTAAATCTTCAGATGCAAAAGCTTTTTCTACATCGAAATCATAGTAGAAGCCATTAGCAATTGCAGGTCCTATAGCAATTTTAGCTTCAGGGAATAATCTTTTAACTGCAGCAGCAAGTACATGAGAAACGCTATGTCTTACAGCATCTTTTCCTTCTTGAGAGTCAAAAGTACAAATTTCTAATTCACAATCTTCATTTAAAGTTGTTCTTAAGTCAACAACTTTTCCATTAACTATTCCACATTGAGCAACTCTTGCTAAACCTTCACTAATAGCTTTAGCAACATCTAAAACTGATGATCCATTTTCAACTTCTTTAATAGACCCATCTTTTAAAGTAACTTTAATCATTTTAGTATCTCCCTTCATTTTAAGTGAAATTCAAAATATTTGATTTTTACTCATCAAATTTAATATGGTGATGAGTTCTCTTTAATATTAATTTAGAATTAAGTTTTAATTTTAAGTACGAGTTAAATATGTATGTGTAGCGTCTTATTGTTAACCCAAAATTAAATTTAAACTCAATTTTAATATAATAATAAATAAATTTATGTATAAAAAAAGCTCGTCATCACTTTTCTTATACAAATCTAGTATAGAAAAGGGACGAGAGCATTATATTCCCGCGGTTCCACCCTTAATTGCCTAAAATAGGCCTCTTAAGTAAACATCGTAACGTGATGCGACGGACTGGATTAGAGTCTCTCAGAGGTAGTCTTCAATTAATTTCATTTAAAAATACTTTCAGCTACTGTATTTTCTCTCTGAAAATGAAGGTTTAATTTACTCGTCTCTTCATCGATTTAAATTTTTAAATAATTATAAAGTTATAAATATAATTTAAAAGTAATATAAATTATATCACTCCGATTTTATAGACTTACTATAAGTCGAAATTGGAGTTTCATTTAAGAATAATTATAATTATCCGAATTAATTATGTCAATAAACTGTTTTTTTTATAATTTAGATTCTAAATTTTAATTTAGTCAATCAAGCTTACTAGGTGATAAGAAAAGTCAATTTTATTTTAAAATATAAAAATTTTAGAAACAGTTATTTTATTACGTAAAGGTGAATATAAATATATTAATTATAGATATAACAATTTAATTAGGGGAGTGAAGTTTATGGCTAAATATATAAATAATGAGTTTTCGTCTAGTGATTGGCTTCGATACTTTTCAAATAAATCTAATCATTGGATTTTAAAATATTGGCGTAATAATAAAGATATATTTTTTAATAGATTTATGATAATAGGAGATAAAAGACTATTAATAATAGGAGATAAGGAGAGAGGAAATACCTATGAATTTTTAAAACCACAAGGGGAATCTTTCATTCAATTAGACATGGAAATTTAGTATAAAAAATATATTGAAAATATTTTACAAAAGTTGTAAAATTTATTTGTGGGTATGCAGATGTGGCGAAATTGGCAGACGCACTAGACTTAGGATCTAGCGCCATCGGCGTATGGGTTCGACTCCCTTCATCTGCACCATTTTTAAATATATATTAAAAATTTATAAAAAAATTTAAAAAATAGTTGACAAGCTTTTAATGAGGGTATATAATATTAATTGTTAAAAGGAGCTCGGATGAATCGAGCAAAAATAATTATGCGGGTATCGTATATCGGTAATACTCCAGCCTTCCAAGCTGGAAAGGTGGGTTCGATTCCCACTACCCGCTCCATGTGAGACTGTGTTTACACAGTCTTTTTTGTTATATAATTATTAAACTATGTTTATGAGTTTCACATGGGAAATGAGATCAAGATAGAGTATTCGTAAATAGAAAATATAAAAAATTGCCTGCAAAATTATCACATATAATAATTTTGCAGGCAATTCTATATACTTAAATAGGTTTTGTTATATTCAATATAGTTTTATAGTACTTCAGTTAAACGATCTAAAGCAAGCTCTTCTAAAGTTTCTATGCTATATTTAACGCAACCCATAAGTGTATAGATTATATCGTCACGCTTATATCCTTCTTTATATCTCTTTAAGTTCTTTAATAATCTTTTTAAGGAATTATTATGAATACCTAAAATTTGAGAAATCTCCTTTGGAGAGTAATATTCCTTTTGAAGAGTATTGTACAATTTATTTTGCATTTCGATTTTGTATTGAAGATCTACAAATTGGTTTTGATGTGGACCATTTTTCCCACGGTGATGATAAGCGCATAAATACTTATAATTTAACTCAATATCAAAACCACCCTCGCTTCTATGAACTATATGATGAACATCAGCTTTGTTTCCACATATCTCACAATTGTACAATAGATTGCCCCCTTTATTTTTTTTCGAATATTATATGATATAATATAATATATTTATATTCATATTATATTCTAAATAATGTGAAATATCAAATTTACATAATGAAAAACGTTTACTGTTGATTGTTTTTACCATAAAGTGGTATATTAAATATATACTATATTATATTTAAATTTATGAAAGAAGGTGATTATATGAGACAAAAATATAATTCTTTTGAGTATTGGAAAAATATTATTGTTGAGAATAGAACTATTAGAGGTCATGTGTTTATGAATGAATTACCAACAGAAAAGAGTGTTTATATGCATACTTTAATTTATTCTAGGGGAAATGGGTTAAATAATATATGGAGTTATTTCCCAAATATTAAGGCGTTTATAGGATATATACAATATTCATTTTTACAAGAGGCCTTCTATATATGGATAAATTGCAAAGATGATTCTGTTTCTTATATACCATTAAAGCCTGTTGAAGAAGTAATAAGAGATGGTGAGGTTAGTAAAAAAATTACTAAAGAAGAAGCAGATAAGATGAAAAAATATATAAATAGAGTAAAAAAGTGTTGGGATTTACCTTCTAATAAAGCAGTGATAGAGATGAAAAAAATTATAAGAGAGTTTAATAGAGATTGGTATGGAGATAGTAAAGAGTTTTTATATATAAAGTTATTTGATAAACCAGAGGACTTAGGTAAATTTGTTTTAGAATCTAATTATATGGCAAGTAGCGAGGAGGAGTTTAAAAGTAAGACTCATGAGGATTTAACAACATGGATGGATTTATGTTGCCGTGCTACTAAGGATAAAAAAGCAGGTGAAATCTTTAGGAAAATATTACAAAAGAGTCTTACAGAAGTTATTTAAAATTTATTGACAGTATAATTTGTATTAGTTATAATTATATTGTCAAGTATGCGGGTATCGTATATCGGTAATACTCCAGCCTTCCAAGCTGGAAAGGTGGGTTCGATTCCCACTACCCGCTCCATTTTATGCGCTATTAGCTCAGTTGGTAGAGCACCTGACTCTTAATCAGGGTGTCCCCGGTTCGAACCCGTGATGGCGCACCAAAAAAGAAGTAACTTTTGTTACTTCTTTTTTTATTAATCTTAATTGGATTTTGTTTACAGTTGACAGTGATATATCAACTTGTTAATATGAATAAGGAAATATATTTTTAAAATATAAAGTTTCAATTTGCGAGTAATAAAGTTATATTATTTAAATAAAACTTTAGAATCACATTTTAAATTAATATCTTATCAAGAGTGGTGGAGGGACTGGCCCTATGAAGCCCGGCAACCTATTAGCAGTTAAGAGCTATTAGTTAGTAGTTGATATAAAAACTTAAATAGTTTTTATATTTTAGAAATTCAGTAGAATTTCATCAATAACTATTAATTATTAACTATTAATGATGGTGCTAAATCCTGATAGATGAGAAATTATATGTAGTTTTGATATTTAAGCTCCTGAGTTTCTCGGGGGCTTTTTTTATTTGAGTAAAATACCAAGGAGGAGAGAAAGATGAACAAAAAAGGAAATGGATGGGCGTTGTTACCATTATTAGTTTTTATAATAGTTTATGTATCGTCAGCTTTATTAGCAAAAGACTTTTATGCAGTTTCGGTAATAGTACCATTTTTAGCTGCAACACTAGTTGCATTATTAATGAATAGAAAAGTTAAATTTGATGAAAAAGTTGAAATTTTTTGTAGGGGTGCTGGGAATACCAATATAATATTGATGGTATTAATATTTATATTAGCTGGTGCATTTGCACAAGTAGCTAAATCTATGGGAGCTGTTGATTCTACTGTGAATTTAGGGTTATCAATACTTCCAAGTAATATAATGATTGCAGGAATATTTGTAATTGCTTGTTTTATTTCATTATCAGTTGGGACATCAATGGGTACTATAGTTGCATTAGTTCCAATTGCTGTTGGAGTTGCAGAAAAAACAGGAATAGTTACAGCAATTGCAGTTGCAGCAGTAGTTTGTGGGGCAATGTTTGGTGATAACTTATCAATGATTTCAGATACAACTATAGCAGCAACAAGAACTCAAGGTTGTGAGATGAAAGATAAATTTAAAATGAACTTTAAAATTGTGTTACCTGCAGCTATAATTACAGCTTTAATTTTTGTTTTAATAACAAGAAATTCAGGAGTAACTAGTGTTGAAGCATTAGATTATAGTTTAATAAAAATAGTTCCTTATATAGCAGTTATTGTAGGAGCTTTAGTAGGGTTAAATGTTATTGTAGTTTTATTAGGTGGAACAGTAATAGCAGGTATTATTGGATTTGCAACAGGAAGTTTTGATATATTAGGATTTTTTGGTGCAATTGCTGATGGGATAGGTGGAATGAGTGAACTTATTATAATATCTATTTTAATTGCTGGAACTATTGAGATTATAAAATATAATGGTGGAATAGATTTTATTATAAATAAAGGATTAAGGGGCTTTAAGAGTAAAATGGGAGCAGAGTTTGGAATTGCGGCTTTAGTTAGTTTAGTAGATATTTGTACAGCAAATAATACTGTAGCAATTGTTACTGTTGGACCTATAGCTAAGGATATATCAGATGAAGTTGGATTAGAGCCTAAGAGAGTTGCCGGAATTATGGACATGTTTTCTTGCGTATTCCAAGGTGTAATTCCTTATGGTGCACAACTTATATCTGCAGCTGGACTTGCTGCACTTTCACCATTTGCAATAATGAAATATTTATTTTATCCATATTTAATGGGGATTTCAGCAATTATTGCAATAGCTTGGTACCATAGAAAAAAGGCAAATTAATAAATGATATGGTAATAAGTACGTAGAGTTTTAAAATAATTAAATACATAATTTTAAAATATAATATAAAAATCAATAGTGTAGGAAATAGATATAATCCTACACTATTGTTTTTTTTATTATAAATTATTATTTGTTCTTTTCTATTAAACAAATTGATTGTGATGATATTCCAAGGCCTTCTCCTGTAAAACCAAGACCTTCCTCAGTTGTTGCTTTAACATTTATTTGGTCGATTGATATGTTTAAAGCAGTCGCTATATTTTCACGCATATTAGGTATGTGAGGTGCCATTTTTGGCTTTTGAGCAATTATTGTAGCATCAATGTTTCCAATTATATAATTATGTTGATGTAATAGTCTTCCAACATGCTTTAATAACTCAATGCTAGAAATTCCTTTGTATTTTGGATCGGTATCAGGAAAGTGTTTACCGATATCACCTAATGCAGAAGCGCCAAGTAAAGAATCCATTATTGCGTGTAGAAGTACATCCGCATCCGAATGACCAAGTAAACCTAATTCATAAGGTATTTTCACTCCGCCTAAAATTAAATCTCTATTTTCTACTAATTTATGTACGTCATATCCCATTCCTATTCTCATTAAATCACCTCATTAATTTTTGTATTATAGCTTAGTCATAATAGTGACTTTAGATAATAATTTTAGCAAACAGGTGAAGTAGAAGCTTCACCTGAAGCTAATAGTTCGATATATATATTTTAACATAAAGATGTATTTTGAAAATAAAAATGGGATAATAAAATTAATAGTTCGAAGTTTTTCTACTATTATAAGAAGCTTGTTTTTTGTTTTTGTTACGATTAATTCTGAATGGAAAAATTCTTAATAGCTTAGAGTAAAGCCTATATAATAATAAAAGAGATTTAGAGTTAATTCTTTTTCTTTTGAATATGAAATCGATATAAATCACATTATCTTTATTATATTTCATAAACTCCCCCATATACTTTACATTAAAAGGTATTAATGTTTTAAGTGCTTATGTTATAATATATGTAGAAAAAATCATATATGTACAAAATTAGAAAAATAAAAAAAGAAATTTAATATAGGGGTGGAATTGTTGGAAAAGTTTAGAAAAATTATTGGGGTATTACTAATACTTATAGGGGTCGGAATAATTGGAACTGTAGCATATAAGAAGATAGTTACATCCCAAAAGCAAAATGAATTATTAGAAGCCTTTGAAAGTCAATTAGCAGAAGGGGATAATGAGAATACTGAGGAAGAAGTAAATTTAGATTCAATAAATGGATATACTCCTATAGCAATTATGGAGATTCCTTCAATTAAATTAAAACAGCCGGTTGTGGAAGGAATAACTGAGGATGTAATTAAATATTTCTTAGGAAAGTTTCCAGAATCAACAATGCCAGGAGAAGTAGGGAATTTTGCAGTTGCAGGACATAGAGTTTCTGATTTTACAGATGCATTTATAAATTTATATAAAGTAAAACCTGGTGATAATGTAATTGTTACTACAAAAGATGGGAAATATACATATGAAGTTGAAGAAAGCTTTATTGTAGAACCTGAACAGGTTGAGGTTTTGGAAAATGCAGATTATGAAAAAATTACATTAATAACATGTACAATAGGGTCAAAAAGAAGAGTGATAGTAACAGGAAAACTTATTGAGAAAAATGAGGCATAAGGGTAGGGGGAGTAAATGGACAAGTTTCAAAAGAATAAATATCGATTTTCATCAACACAGCCGTTGATTTTAATTGGTAATGATATAGTAGAAGCAAGAAATGAACAAGTAAATCAACTTGTATCAGAATTAATAAAATATAAAGTGCTTATAAGAGACTTAGTAAATTCAGAAGTGGATTATTCTAAAAGAAATGAGCTATTAACTATAGCCATGTTCATTATAAATAATTTTGAATTGTATGATGCTTTTGTGAAGAATGAGGATGTACCAATTGATGTTTTACATAGATTTACAAGAGTAGATAAGAAATTCTTACAAAAATATAGGGAGTATATAGTTGCATATACATTAATATTTGGAAATCCAATATATAAAAATATTCAGGATTATGTACAAATAGTTGAAAATAGTATAGAAGATGAAGAGGAAAAAAATAAAAAAGAAATTATAGAGTATGAAGAAAAAATAGGTGTTAATGGCATTGTAATAGGGAAAAATAAAAAGAATGCAATTATTCTTACATCTATTGGTGAGTTTAAAAAGGTTAAGTTAAACCAAGATGTAATAAATGGAGAAGAAGTTAAGGCAAATGAAAAGAAGACATTAAAGGATTTTAAAATATATATATCAATTGTATTAATATTTTTAGTGGTATTTTCAATTTCAATGCTTTATAAGTATAACAATGTTGTTCGAACTATTGTTGTTGAAACAACTTCACCAATTAGATTAGAGATTAATGGATTTAACAGAGTATTAAATATTACATCATCAACAGAAAAGGGACAGTTGCTAGTAGAGGAAACTAACCTGTTAGATCAAAAGCTTGACAGAGCAATATATAAAATTATAGAATATGCTAATGAAAATGAAATGGTAAAATTCACGGGAATTACAGTAACAGTAACAGGTAAAGAATTAAGATATAATTCATTACCTGAAACAGAAGAGTATATTTATAAGAAAGACTTGAAGGTTAGATTCAATAATTCTGGTAGAGAGCATAAGTTTAATTAATAATGGAGAAATGGACCTCGAAATCCAAAAGAAATTGGGCTTTGGAGGTCTTGAATTTTCCAAATATAATATATAAGGAAGGTACATATGCAACAAAAGTCAAGAAAAAATAAGAATGTAATTGTTCATAATGATAGAGGAGATACTGTTAGATTAAACAAGTATATAAGTGAATCGGGCTTTTGTTCAAGAAGAGAAGCCGATAAGTTAATTGAAAGTGGTTTAGTTACTATTGATGGGGTAAAAGCTCAAATGGGAACTAAAGTTTCAAAGGGGCAAAGGGTTAAGGTTAATGGAAAGTTGATTTCTAAGGATGAAGAATTAGTATATATAGTTCTTAATAAACCTGTTGGAATTACTTGCACAACAGAGCATAAGGTAAAAGGTAATATTGTTGATTTTGTAAATCATAAGAAGAGAATATTTCCAATAGGAAGATTAGATAAAGATTCACAAGGATTAATATTAATGACTAATGATGGAGATATAGTTAATAAAATATTAAGAGCTGGAAATAATCATGAAAAAGAGTACATAGTAACTGTTAATAAGCCTATTAATGAAGAATTTGTTAGAAGAATGAGCAACGGAATTAGAATTTTAGGGCAAGTTACAAAAAAATGTTATGTTAAGAAAGAAGGAAATAATACTTTTAGAATAATATTAACTCAAGGATTAAACAGACAAATAAGAAGAATGTGTGAAGCTTTAGGTTATGAAGTTGTAAAGCTTAAAAGAGTTAGAATTATGAATATAAATTTAGGTGAATTAAAAATAGGAAAATGGAGAGATCTTACTTATAAAGAGCTTAAAGAATTAAATTCTCTTATTTCAACATCAGGAAAAACTAAAGAGGTTGATGAAGAGGAATAATAGAATAAATGCTTTATAAGTAATGAAGTTTTAATAAAATTAATACAAAAGTCATAGCTAAAAGCTGTGGCTTATTTTTTTGAAAAAATTATCTACAGTTTCTGAATTAAGATAAAAAGTTAAAAAAGATATCCACACACAGTAAAAATAAAATGATTACTTAATAGTATAACAAATTAAATATTTATATTTTAAATTATAAAAATGAATTTTAGAATTTAAAATGAATAAAAATAATATAAGAAAATGATGATTAATGATGTATATTGAAAAAAATGGTAAAATTGATTGCATGTGTGATAAATTAATGAAAATAGCTAAACTTAAAAAGTGAATCTATATTTTCTAATGTCTATAAAATGTTAATAATTAGAATGGGGTGTTGATAAGTTAATAAAAATTAAATAGTCAATTTTATGCGTATAAAATTAAGATATTATCAGAAAAAGAGCAATAAAACAGGTAATAAAAATTAAATTAATAATAAATTTAAAAACATGCATAAAATAATTTTATGAAAAAAATTATAAAATTAACAAAAAATAGAGGTTACACACATAATCCACAACAGGGTGTGGATAACTTGTTAAAAAAATGTTGATAGATATGTTAATAATTATTAACAATATTGTAGATAATAATAAAAAGAGTATGAGTATTATCGAAATAAAAGGAGGATTGTTTTATGAAGTGCCTAAAAATGTGGATTTTAGTAATGTTGATGTTACTAACAGTAATCACAAATTATCCACAGGCTATGTTGAAAAGTGAATGCTTAAATGAGGATAATATGAGTGTTGAGATTGTGGATAAAATATATAAATCAAAAAATAATTATTTAGATATTAACGTGATTGTTCCGCAAATAAAAGGCTTAAGTAATGATAAAAAAGAAGCTGAAATTAATGATAAGATTACAAAGTGGACAGAAAAGTGGATTGATGAAGTTAAAAGTATTGCTGATGAATACTTTAAAGATTATCCTTCACCATTAATTTCTTATCAATTATATGTAAGATATAAAGTAACTAATAATTCAGATATTATAAGCTTTTACATAGATTATTATCAATTTACAGGTGGAGCTCATGGAATTACTAATAGGGTAGCATATAATATAGATTCGGTAACAGGAAATGAGTTACAGTTAAAAGATATTTTTAAAAGTGATTTTCCTTATAAAGATGTATTAAATAAAGAAATTAATAGACAAATAAGTAAGGATCCAGATAGGTACTTTCCTGGAAAAGATGGCTTTAATGGTATAAGTGATAATCAAACTTTTTATATTAAAAATGGAAATATCGTAGTTTACTTTGGATTATATGAAATTGCACCATATGCATCAGGAATATCAGAATTTGTTATACCAAATAAACTTATACAAAGTAATGTGAATTATGGTAAGATTTAAATATTGATTTAAAATAAACGAGGAGTTCGGTAATGGAACATATAGAAATGATTTTTAAAAAGCAAAAGAAATTTTTTAGTACTGGTAAAACTATAGATATTAATTATAGAATTCAAAATTTGAAAAAGTTAAAAAATATAATTAAAAGTAATGAAGATAAAATATTAGAAGCATTAAAAAAAGATTTAGGAAAATCAGGGTTTGAAGCATATGCCACAGAAATTGGCATAGTATATGATGATATTAATCTTCATATAAAGAACGTTAGAAAATGGGCAAAAGAGGAGAAAAGGAAATCACCTATAATTTACTATCCATCTAAAAGCTATGTTTATAAGGAACCTTATGGAGTAACGCTTATTATAGGTCCCTTTAATTATCCATTTCAATTAGTTATATCACCGCTAATAGGGGCTATTTCTGCTGGAAATACTGCAATAATAAAACCATCAGAAAATACTAAGAATGTAGCTTTATTTCTTGAAAAAATGATTAATGAAAATTTTAATGAGGCATATTTAAAGGTTGTAAACCCACTAGGTGGAAAAGAAGTAGTATCTACTCTTCTAGACTTACCATTCGATTATATATTCTTTACAGGAAGCGTGAGAGTAGGAAAAATAGTTATGGAAAAGGCTGCAAAATATTTAACACCTATAACACTAGAGCTTGGTGGAAAAAGTCCATGTATAGTCGATTCCGATGCAAAATTAAATTTAGCAGCTAAGAGAATTGTGTGGGGAAAATTCTTAAATGCAGGTCAAACTTGTGTAGCACCTGACTATTTGTGTGTACATAAATCAGTAGCAGAAAAGCTATTAAAGTTAATAGTTGATGAAATACATAAACAGTTTGGAAGTAATATTAGGTTAAGTAAAGATTATCCTAGAGTTGTTAACAAAAGCTCCTTAGAGAGATTAATGAGCTATTTAATGGATGGTAAAATTTATTTTGGTGGAAATATTGATAAAGATGATTTGTATATGGAACCAACTATTATAACTAAGCCAGATCTTAAATCTCCTCTTATGACTGATGAGATTTTTGGGCCAATTCTTCCAGTGTTAGTTTATGAAGATTTAAGTAAAGTGGTTGAATTTATTAATAATAGAGAAAAACCGTTAGCTTTATACTATTTCTCAGAAAACAAAAAGAAAATTAAGTATATTTTAAGAGCAACAACTTCTGGAGGAGTTACTATAAATGATACTATCATTCATGTTGCTAATTCTAATTTGCCTTTTGGTGGAGTTGGAAATAGCGGAGTTGGTAAATATCATGGAAGAGAAAGCTTTGAAGCCTTCACACATAATAGGGCTGTAATGGATAGAGGAACATTTGCAGAGTTTAATGTAAGGTTTGCGCCTTATAAAAATAAATTGAAATTAGTAAAGAAAATAATGAAATAATATTATAATTTCACAATTGGGAAAAAGCACTCATATAATAAACCATAGTACTACATGGAGTGGAATTTTGTGATATACGCGCTAATTTTAGCTGGGGGAAAAGGTACAAGGCTATATCCTTTATCAAGAGCAAATCAACCTAAACAATTTTTGAAGGTTATTAATAATAAAAGCTTTTTAGTAAATACTGTTGAAAGAATTACTCCTTTAATTAAGAAGGACAATATTTATGTAGTAACTAACCAAGATTATTTAGATAAAATAAGAGGTGAGTTATCTGACGTTAATTCTGAAAATATATTTACTGAGCCTGAAAATAAAGAAACTGCTACTTGTATAGGATTATCAGCTATTAAGTTATTAAAAAAAGATAATGATGCTGTAATGGTAGTATTACCTTCTGACCACCATATTGAGGGCCAAAAGGATTATTTAGATACACTATCAGAGGCTATTGAAATAGCAAATAGACGTAGAGGGATTGTAACTATAGGGATTAGTCCAACAAGGCCTGAAACAGGATATGGATATATTGAAATGGGTGAAAGGATACCATCAGCAACTCAAGCTTATAAAATAGCTAGGTTCACTGAAAAACCTAATATTGAAGTTGCAAAAGATTTCTTATTGAAGGGAACTTATTTATGGAACTCAGGAATGTTTGTTTTTAGAGCAGATGTTATATTGAGGGAAATTGAAAAGTACTTGCCTAAGATGTATAAATCATTAATGAATATATATCAACATTTAGGAGAAGAAGATGAGGAGCAAGTAACAAGGGAAGAGTATGGTTTAATTGATGGAATTTCTATTGATTTTGGAGTAATGCAAAGAACAAGAAAGGCTTACGTAATCAAAGGTGATTTTAAATGGGACGATATAGGTAGTTTCAATGCATTAAGTAGATATTTAAATCAATATAGAAATAACAATAAAATAAGTAATAACGTATATATTCAAGATTGCGAAAATTGCTCTATATTTGGAGGCGATGAAAAACTGATTATTGGTTTTGGAGTTAAAGATTTAGTAGTTGTTGATGCGGGAGATGTTATTCTTGTTATGGATAAGGATAAAGATCAGGAAATTAAGCATTTACTGAATGATATTAATGATAGTCCTGAATTTGGAGCGTTTATTTAATGAAAAGTTAAAAGTGACAAATTGAGTTTTAATAATAAATTCAATTTGTCACTTTTATTTTATAAGAAGATTAATATTATACTACTAACTCTTCATATTCATCATTTTGTTTTAATAGTTTAGGTGAAGTGAGATTAATTCCGATAGCACCAATAGGAGCAGTAATTAATACACTTAAGATAGCAATAGCTTGCATAACTTCACCACCTACAACACCCATTTGAAGAGGTATTCCAGCTTTGGCAGATTGAACAGTTGCTTTAGGTAAATAAGCTATAATACAAAATATTCTTTCCTTAAAAGATAAATTAGTTCCAATTAAAGAAATAGCAACACCTATAGATCTAACAGTTAGAGATATACTTAGCATTAATATTCCAATCCATAAATACTCTCCAACTAGAGAAGGGTTAATGGCCATACCAACAAAAGCAAATAAATATATCTTTCCATATTTCCATACAATATTTATTCCATCTTGAATTTTAAGAGCTAATTCATCTAAAAATGCTCTTAAAAAGAATCCGTAAATCATTATATTTAATAAAGAATTAAACAGCTTTAAGTGGAAAGTATTTTCTACCAATCTAATTAGTAAACAAACTGTAATGGCGAAAATAACTCTTAAACTATTATGATTAATTGATCTTAGTAACTTTTTTGTTAAAACGGAAAGCAATAAACCAGTTAAAATACTTATAACAATAGTAATAGGAATTGTTATAAGTTCATTTACAATAGAAATAGAACTTCCATTAACAGAAGACATATATACTCCTAAAAAGGTCGTAAATAAAGTTATTGCAACAGTATCATCAGCAGAAGCACCAACTAAAAGCATTTGGGGAATTGCTTTATCTTGTCCTATTTTTCTTTTAATTAAATCAACCATTGATGGAACTAAAACAGCTGGACTTACAGCGGCAATTATAAAACCTAAAATTGATCCTTGAACAAATGTGAATTTTAGAAATATCATGGATAAAACTGCAATTGTAAGACCCTCTAAGGTTGCAGGAATTATACTTAATAAAATAGCAGGTCTACCAATTTGTTTCATTTGAGTTAAACTTATTCCAAGACCACCTATAAATAATACAGTTATTAAGGCAAGATCCTTAATATAGGGTGATATACTTAAGGTTGATTTTGGAACTAAATCTAAAAATGATGGTCCTATAAGCATTCCAAGTAGAATCATTCCTATAAGTGATGGTAATTTTATAAACTCTACTAATTTTCCACTATAATTAGCTAATATTCCAATAAGTATTAAGCTAATTATAATTACTAAAACATTAATTAACATAAATAATCCTCCAAAAATGAAATTAAATTTTAATATTAAAACTTTATAATTACAAAATAGAAAAAATAAAGTTAAAAATTAAAAAAAAGCTAATGATTTCTACAACAAAAAAAGTTGTAGAAGTCATTAGCTATAATAAGCGGTTTTGATAATTATCAAGGGAGAACTTCATTCCCTACAATTTTTGATTATATCAGAGTTGGACATGAGGCGCAATATGTGAAAGCTTTAATGTTTAGCATTATTATAATATGAATGATACTATCAGCAATTAAATAAATATATTTCTATACTTAGGGAATTTTAATAAGTATAAAATATAAATGGAGTGAATAATATGAGCAAGCTAAGTATATTAAAGCTAGCATTAGTTTCAGTAATAATTGGTGGAATTTCAGGGTTATGTATTGGAGTATTTTTGATATTGTTAGAAAAAGCTATAGATTTAAATTTAGCTTATAAATCATTAATATTTGTACTTCCTTTTTCAGGAATGTTTATGACTTATCTTTATAGCAAGTATGGTGGTAATTCACAAAAAGGAAATAACATAATAATTGAAAATATAAATGGAAGTAAAGAAAAAATTGAATTTATTATGGCACCCCTAGTTTTTCTTGGAACTATATTAACTCATCTTTTTGGTGGGTCAGTAGGAAGAGAGGGGACTGGGGTTCAAATAGGTGGAACTATAGGAAATTCATTAGCTAAAGCTTTAAAAAGTTCAGAAGAAGAGAAAAAAGTATTATTAATAAGTGGTGTAGCAGCTGGTTTTTCATCTGTTTTTGGAACTCCACTTACAGGAACTATATTTGCTTTAGAAATTGCAAATATAGGACGTTTAAGTTATAATTCAATGCTACCAGCTATAGTTTCAGCCTTAGTGGGAAATTCTGTTGTGAAGTTTTTAGGTGTTAAACATAGTCACTATAAAATACCAGCACAAGAAGCTGTTGATATAATTAATGTTTTAAAGGTAATTGCATTAGCAATTTGTTTTGGATTAATTAGTAGATTATTTGTTTATATGACACATTGGTTTAATGAAAAACTAATAAAGTATTGTAAAAATAAATATTTAAAAATATTTGTTGGTGGTACTTTAATGGTAATAGCTACGTTGTTTTTAAGAAATAATTTATATAACAATTTAAGCTTAGGATTATTAAATGATGCTTTTTATGGAAAAGTGCCCATTTTAGCATTTATTATTAAGCTTATATTAACGGCATTGTGCTTGGGAGCTGGATATCAAGGTGGAGAAGTTACTCCTTTATTTGTTATAGGAGCAACACTTGGAGCAACTTTATCACACATACTTGGTTTGCCATTTGCATTTTGTGCAGCTTTAGGGCTTGTTGGAGTATTTTCAGGAGCAACTAATGCACCAATAGCATGCTTTATGATGTATTTAGAACTTTTTAGAGCAAATAACATTGTATTTGCAATGTTGGTATGTATAATATCATTTTTTATTTCTGGACATAAAGGAATTTATAAAGCACAGTTATGGAATGAGTAAAACACAAACAATGTTTGTGTTGACCATAAGTAACATTCGCATTATAATGAATTTATATAGTAAATAATCTCGTATATAATCGGTAATATGGTCCGAAAGTTTCTACCTGCTAACCTTAAATTAGCAGACTACGAGGAGTTGCATATGATGAATAGAATTTTATTTTTTTAAGCAGCACCTCAAATTTAATTTGAGTGTTGCTTATTTTTTTATAATTTAAGTCTGTAAATTACTCCATGAAAGAAAGGAAGAAAACAAATGATTAAAGAACAAAGTCCTATAGGGGATATTAAACTAGCTTATGGTGTAGATGATAATCCTAGTTTATCTAAAAAATTTATATTTGGAATTCAGCATATATTCGCGGCATTTGGAGGAATAATAGTTGTTCCATTAGTAATAGCAAGTGCATTAGGATTTGATGCTAAGACTACGACAACATTAATAAGTGCAACGATATTAGCATCTGGATTAGCAACAATAGTACAAGCTAGGGGAATTGGAAAGGTTGGATCTAGAGTAGCTTGTATAATGGGAACTGACTTTACTTTTGTATCACCATCTATTTCTGTTGGTTCAGTTTTAGGGTTACCAGGAATAATAGGTGCAACTATTTTAGGGGCATTTTTAGAAATAATTTTAAGCTTTTTTATAAAGCCATTAATGAAATTGTTTCCTCCACTAGTAACAGGAACAGTTGTATGTTTAATAGGATTAACTTTATTACCAGTTGCAATAGATTGGGCTGCTGGTGGATCAGGTTCTGCTGATTATGGAAATTTAAAAAATGTAGGAATATCAGGAATTGTATTAGTAATAACTCTTATATTAAATAGATATGGAAAAGGTATAGTAAGTAGTGCTTCTATACTTATAGGAATGATTATTGGATATATAATTTGTATTCCATTAGGAATGGTTGATTTTAATGCAGTTAAAGAAGCAAGTTGGATTTCTATTCCTAAGATATTTGAATATGGTGTTAAGTTTGATTTTAAGGCAGTAATAGCATTTTTACCAGCATACTTTGTTACAACTATTGAAACAGTTGGATGCTTAAAGGCTGTTGGTGAAAGTTCTAATATAGATATGAAAGAAGAACAAGTTGGTGCTGGAGTATTAGCAGATGGTGTAGGAAGTATTATTGGTGGAATAGTAGGTTCTTTCCCAAATACATCATTTAGTCAAAATGTTGGAGTTATATCGTTAACAAAGGTTGCAAGTAAGCATGTAGCTGTTATGGCAGGTATAATATTAGTTGCACTTGGATTCTTACCTAAGATTGCTGCATTAATAACTCAAATTCCACAACCAGTTTTAGGTGGAGTTGGTATAGTTATGTTTGGTACTGTAGCAGCTGCAGGAATTAAGACATTAAGCAAAGTAAAGCTTACAGAACGTAATTTATTAATAATTGCAACTTCTTTTGGATTAGGATTAGGAGTTACATTTAGACCTGATTTTATAGGACAATTACCAGAAGGAATAAAAATGGTATTCTCATCAGGAATTTCTATTGGAACTATAGTAGCTTTAGTATTAAATATAGTTTTAAAAGAAGATAAGATTAATGATGAAATTGAAGAAGAAAATAATATCGTAACTGCATAAAAGTATTAAAATTAGAGATTCTCTGTAGAATAAAAGTTAAAGTTTTTTATTCTACAGGGAATTATTTTATTTTAAAAGAATTATTATATAAATGAATATAGTATAAATTTAATGGAAAAGATAAGGTTTAAAGAGATTTTTTAGAATATAAATTAAAAATTTTTTAGTAAACTTTACTAAAATTTCTTGTTCTGTATAATTATATAGAAGGGATAGGGGAAAATGATTAATATTAATGATATATTATCATATATGGATAAATATGGTTACTTATTTTTGGCTGGAATAGTTTTTTTAGAATATTTAAATTTACCAGGATTACCAGCAGGGATTATAATGCCAGCAGCTGGAATACTTATAAAATCAAGAGGACTAAATTTTCCATTTACACTTATTACATCAGTGATAGCAGGACTACTTGGAAGTTGGTGCTTATATGCAATAGGTTATTATTGTGGAAATCCCATTATAGATAAGATTGAAAATAAATTTCCTAAAATGAAAAAGCCTATTGATAAAACATTTAAATATATAGAAAAGTATGGAGATTTAGGTATCTTTTTATCTAGACTTATTCCTGTAGCTAGAACACTAATATCTATAGTTGTAGGTACATTTAAAGTAAATTTTTTTAAGTTTTCATTATATTCAACAATAGGAATTACAATATGGAATTTTGCATTTATTTATGCAGGTTATGCTTTTAGTCATTTATTTTTTTAGAGCTAAATAAGTTTAAATTAAAATATTGATACCAATTAATTAACAAGTGTGTTAAAATTGTAATAAATTAACAAAAGAATAATATTATTATGAAAGGTGAAAAAATAAAAAATGGGGATAATGCATTAATAAATTTGGTGCTAAAAGTATGGGAGGCAGTATGAACTTTAGGATATTAAATGGGGATATCGATTTTTCAAGCAAATTTGTTAAATTAAATGAGATAAGAGAAAGGTTTCTTCAAGAAGCATTTAAGTCAGTTGATACATTTAAAAATGAATGTATAAATAGGTTTAATGATTTAGATCAGTTGAAGAAAGATGGAGAAACTTTTGGGTATAATTATTTAAATAATTATATCAAAATAGCAGTAAATATTATAAAAGAATTTGAAATAAGCGATATAGATAATGATACCTTTTTTAAGGAATATTATTTCAATAAGTACTGCACTTGGGGAAAGACTTTAGATGAAATTAAAAATAAACATGATGAAGATAGCAATGAGAATTTAATATTATCTAAATTAAATATTAATTCAGATTTAATAAAAACACCTTTCGAAATAAAGGAAAAGGATATAGAAACAGATAATAAAAATGATAGATGCACAATTCCAAAAAAAATATTAGACAAGCTTATAAACTCAATGATAGAAAGTATATTTAATATTAATTTTGCAATTATTGATTTTTTAAATGATAATAATGTTGATTCTGTAGATAAGTATAGTGAAACAGAAGATATAAAAAAATCCAATGAGTTAATAAAAGCTTTGCTAAAAGATGAGATTCCTAAAGATGAAGAAACTAACACCATAGAAGAAATAATAAAACTTAATCCATATAATGAAAATATATATAAGGCATTACTATATAAATATGGTGATGAAGAAAATCAAATAGAACATTTGGGAGAATTTTTAGGATATAATAATATCCATGAATATAAGCATAAATTATTAGATGAATATTATGCAACATTAAGTATAGATACAAATGAAGATATAATTAAAGCAAAAGAAAGTATTAAGAACTTTGCAAATAAGATGAATATTAATGATTATGAAAAGTATATAAATGAGATAGACAAAATTTTAGAAGATAATAATACTTTCAATAAAGATATAGAAAGTAAAGAGATAGAAAATAACCCTAAAATGGCAACGGTTGAATTAGATAAAGAAATAAAAACACCAAAAAGTAAAGTTAAAAAGAATAGCGATAAGGGATTAATTATTGCTGCAAGTATTTTAGCATGTATTTTAGGAGTTTACTTATTAATGGCATTATATTTTAATAGTCATTTCTTCTTTAGAACATCAATTAATAGCGTAAGTATTTCAGGAAAAAGTAATAAATCAGCTCAAGAATTAATGGCAAATAAGGCAAATGAATATGTACTTACTTTAGAAGAAAGAAATGATAAAACAGAAACAATAAGTGGAGAAGCTATTAATTTAAAATATGATTTTACTGAAGCTATTAATAATATTTTAGATGAACAAAATCCATTTTTATGGATAGCATCAATATTCCAACATAAGAATTATGATGTGTCTGAAGGAGTTTCTTATGATGAAAGTTTATTAAATCAAGCTATTGGAAATTTAGAAGCTCTTAATGAAAGTAATGTAACAAATCCTGTTAATGCTAGTCTTAATTATGCAAATGGAGAGTATGAAATAGTAAAAGAAGATATTGGTAATAAAGTTAAGATTGATAAATTAAATTCAAAGATATTTAATAATATTCAAAATGTAAATTCTATATTGAATTTAGATGATGAAGGTTGTTATGAAAATCCAACTTATACTTCTAAATCAAAAGCTGTTACTAAAGCGAAAAAAACTGCTGACAAGTATGTAAATGCTAAAGTAACACTTAATATTAATGAAAGTTCAGAAGTTATTGATGGAAGTATGATTAATCAATGGATCACAATTGATGATGATTTTAATGTATCTTTAAATGAAGATAGTATTAGAGAGTATGTAAATCAATTAGGGGACAAGTATGATAATATAGGTAGCACAAGAACATTTACTAGATGGTCAGGAGAAACAATAAAAATAAGTACAACACCAGGAATTTATTATTTAGATAGAGATACAGCTATAGCTGATATTACTTCTGCTATAGAAGGTGGTGGTACAGATACAAAGGAATTAACATTTAAAACACCAAAAGCAACTGATGAATATGTTCTTAATACATTTGTTGAAGTAGATTTAACAAATCAAACAGTAATATATTATAAAAATGGTGAAGTTATTACTCAAGGAGATGTAGTAACTGGTAATGTTAGTCAGGGCCATTCAACACCTGCTGGTGTATATAAATTAGATTGGAAAGCTAAAGATTATGTACTAAGAGGAGATGGATATGCTTCACCAGTAAGTTTTTGGATGCCGTTTAATGGAGGAATAGGACTTCATGATGCAAGTTGGAGAAGTAGCTTTGGAGGATCAATATATAAGACAAATGGTTCTCATGGATGTGTAAATATGCCATATAGCGTTGCTAAAGCTATTTATGAAAATATAGAAGATTATACAACAATTATTTGTAGATATTAAAATAAATAGACCTTATCAAATTAAGATGTGATTAAGAATTACATAAATAATTTGATAAGGTCTTTTAGATAAAATTCTATGTTTTTAATTTAGAAATTAAATTTGTGAAAAGTATTAAATTATAGTTTTTTTAGGTGAAGTTAAAAAATAATATATTTTTAGAGTTAAAAGGAATAGTATAACTCTTTTAGAAACATTGATGAATACAAATTAAAAATATATTTACAAAATTAATGTTCGTGGTATAATACGAATAAGTGAATTTATTAAAATACTCGTATAAAATCGGTAATTTGGTCCGAAAGTTTCTACCTACTGACCGTAAAACAGTAGACTACGAGGTGTTGTTATTATATTTGAATTATATGTATAGAGAATGTACAACACTTCTAAATATTTAGAGGTGTTATTTTTTTTAAGTAAGTTTAGGAGAGGGAATGCAATGGAAATTTTAAAAGAGCGTATATTACAAGATGGAAGAGCATTAAGTGAGACAGTATTAAAGGTTGATTCATTTTTAAATCATGGTGTTGATGCAAGATTAATGTATGAAATAGGTACATATTTTAAAGAATACTATAAGAATCATGGAATTACAAAGATATTTACTATTGAAAGTTCAGGTATTGCACCAACTGTAATGACAGCTATGCAAATGGAGCTTCCAATGGTTACATTAAAAAAGCAAAGTTCTAAAATATTAAATGGTGAAGTATATCAAACTACTGTACATTCATTTACAAAAGGGACAGATTATGAATTAACTTTATCAAAAAATTACATATCAAAGGATGATAATGTATTAATAATAGATGATTTCCTAGCTAACGGGGAAGCAGCTTTAGGAGCAGCAAGATTAGTAGAAGAAGCTGGTGCTAAAGTTGGAGGAATTGGTATTGTAATAGAAAAATCATTCCAACCAGGAAGAGCAATTTTAGATGAAAAAGGATATGATGTGTATTCTTTAGCTAGAATTGGTAAATTAGGAAAAGGTATAATTGAATTTATATAAGATAATTAATATTCTATAAATTTTTCAATAAACATTTTAAAAAATTGACAAATTGAAATTATAAGAATACTATATAAGTATAATGAAAGTTAATAAAGATTGTTAGGTGAGGCTCCTATAAAGAAAAATGCTGCTGCCCAGAAAAATCCAGAGATTCCAATGGGTCAACAGAAATCATCGCGAAGGTGATTTTTAATGTAGCTGACTGAAGAATATGTCTACGCTTTATAGTGCTAAAGCTCTACAAATTGAGAAGTAAGTGAGTAGCAGGCTTTTTGTTGTAGAGACAAAAAGTCTTTTTTATTTGTATTTTTAGGAGGTGGTATTAAATGGACCCTTATCTGAGTGAAAATTTAATTATTGAAAAAACTAAATATAAGATACATTGGAATATAGTCATTTATACCACAATCTTATATAGTTCTAATGATATGTAGCTAATAATCTGAATTGGATATATATCATTAAAATTATAAGTAAAGATGGCTTTTTTCCTATGTATAAAAACTAGGAGGAAATGCTATGAAATTAAATATGAATAAAGATGAGTTAAGAAAATTTTTATTACATGCTCCACAAGCAAGTATTATTAAATATGTGGAAAGCATACACCCGGTAGATATTTTAGATGTTTTACGAGATTATCCAGAGGATAAAGAGGATATTTTATACAGATTACCAGAAGGTTTAATTGCAGATATAATTGATGAAGCTGATGATGAAGAGAAGTATTCAATTTTAATGGAGTTCTCAGAAAATAAACAAAAAAATATTGTAGAGGAAATGTCATCTGATGAATTAACGGATTTATTAGGTATGTTAGATGAAGAAAAAGCTAACAAAATATTAGAAAAGATGACAGATGAAGATGCAAGAAAAGTACGTCAATTATTAAGTTATGATCCAGATACTGCAGCAGGTATCATGGCAACAGAATTTGTAGCACTTAAAGAAAATATGACAGTAGAAGAGACATTGAAATATTTACAAAAATATGGTGAAGAAAATGAAAATATTTATGATTTATATGTAGTAGATAATTTTGATAAGCTTAAAGGTGTAATATCATTAAAGGAGTTAGTTACTAAAAACTTTAATACTAGAATATCCGATGTCATTCATACAAAGATAGAAGGAATACCTTATAATACAGATCAAGAAGAAGTAGGTCATAGATTTGAAAAGTATGGTTATTTAACTATGCCTGTAGTTGATAATTCAAATAGATTACTTGGAGTAGTAACATTTGATGATGTTATGCAAATTTTAAGAGATGAAACTACAGAAGATATACATCGTTTAGGTGGTGTTGACGAAGGTGAAAAGGTTGATGGATCATTAAAAGATTCAGTAAAGAGCAGATTACCTTGGCTAATTGTAAATTTAGTAACTGCAATTTTAGCTGCAGCAGTAGTTGGAATGTTTGAAGGAACAATCCAAGCAGTTGTATCTTTAGCTACATTCATGCCAATAGTTACAGGAATGGGCGGAAATGCAGGAACTCAAACACTTACTATCATAGTTAGAGGATTAGCTTTAGGAGAACTTAATTTTAAGAATATGAAAAAGGTATTCTTTAAAGAAATTGGAGTAGGGGTAGTAACTGGAGTAGTTATTGGATTCATAATTGGTGTATTAGGATATATTTGGGAAGGAAACTTCATGTTTGGAATAATTATATCAGTAGCAATGCTTTTAAATATGATAGTAGCGACTATTACTGGATATTTAGTACCAGTTGTTTTAAAGAAATTTAAAGTAGATCCAGCACTAGCATCATCAATATTTGTTACAACATTTACTGATGTTTTAGGATTCTTCTTCTTCCTAGGATTAGCAACATTATTAATTCAATATCTTATGTAATTAAAAATAAATGGACCCTTCTGAAGCAGTAAAAGCAACAGAAGGGTCAGTTTATTAGAAATTATTATTGGATAAAGCTAGCTATTTTATTATATCGTTCTGAATCTTCATTTAAATTAATTTCATTTTTTACATTTATAAATCTTTCCACAAGGCAGCAAGCAGCATTTCTATCTGCTGTATGAAGAGTTCCATTAATTTCTACTAATGGACGATTATATTTATCGAAACCTTTTAAGGAAACTGAAAAACCATTATTTTCTAGGTATTTTAAAACCTTTCCTAAAAATTCATCTGTATCTGTTGTAGTTCTATCATTGATGTAAACATCGAAACAATCTTTATTGTGTTTATAAATACCTTCCATATTAAATCCCTCACTTAAAAATTTTTAATACACCCTAAATACCATAAATAAATGTATTTATACATATATATTCTATAAAGAATTTAAAATTCCTTTAAACGTTTACAAAAATAAAATTAAAACTTAAAACTATTTTGAGATAAAAAGAAAAAACAGAGGCACTAGCAGACTACCTCTGTTTTAAACCTATTTTTGCCTGGTAGGTTTATGAATTAATTGTACCATAAAAATACAATATATTAAATATAATATATTCATAATTATGCAAAAAGAATATTTTTATGAATATTCACAAATAAATATTTATAAATAGATATAAACTAGTCATAAAATATATAAAAATATTATGTGGGAATTGTTGACAATAAATGATAAGAGGTATATAATAACTCATATAGAAATTAAATAACCTGTTAAAGGGGAGTAGTATAAAATATAACATCAACAATCGCGGCATAGGCCTGGTGTTATATACCAATTTGGTTACGAGACTTTTAATATAATCCTTAAGTAAAGAATAACTTAAGTTGAGGATTATATTAAGAGTCTCTTTTTTTATTTATAAAAAAGAGAGATATATTATATAAATAAGGGAGGATGTACAATGTCAAAATATTTTTCAATTGAAACAGAAGAAATATTAGAAAAATTCAATGTTTCAAAAGATGGACTAAATGAAAAGCAGGTAGATGAAAATATAAGTAAGTATGGATTGAATGAGTTAAATCAAAAGAAAAAGAAGAGTGTATTACAGGTATTTATAAGTCAATTTAAAGATTTATTAATATTCATTTTAATTGCTGCAGGAATTATTTCTATGTTAAGTAATAATGTTGAAAGTACTATTGTAATCTTTGCTGTAATTATATTAAATGCAGTATTAGGAACAGTTCAACACTTTAAAGCTGAGCAGTCATTAGATTCACTAAAAGCATTATCAGCACCATCAGCAAAGGTTATAAGAAATGGAAGTAAGATTGAGATTCACTCAAAAAATGTAGTGCCAGGTGATATTTTAGTTTTAGAAGCTGGAGATTTAATTACAGCAGATGGAAGAGTAATTGAAAGTTATTCGCTTCAAGTAAATGAAAGTTCACTTACTGGTGAATCATTAAGTGTAGATAAAATTACAGAGAAAATTGATAAAGAAGAAGTAGCATTAGGTGATCAAAAGAATATGGTGTTTTCGGGATCATTAGTAACTTATGGTAGAGCCTTAGTACTTGTTACAAATACAGGAATGAAAACTGAAATAGGTAAAATAGCAACTCTTATGGATGAAACTCAAGAAAAGAAAACTCCACTTCAAGTTACCTTAGATGATTTTAGTAAAAAACTTGCAATAATAATATTAGCTATTTGTGCAATTGTATTTGGGTTATCACTATATAGAAAAATGCCAGTACTTGATTCTTTGATGTTTGCAGTAGCACTTGCAGTTGCAGCAATTCCAGAGGCATTAAGTTCTATTGTAACTATAGTTTTAGCATTAGGAACTCAAAAGATGGCAAAAGAAAATGCAATAATTAAAAAAATTAGAGCGGTTGAAGGATTAGGGTCTGTTTCGATTATTTGTTCAGATAAAACCGGAACATTAACTCAAAATAAGATGACTGTAAGAAAAGTTTATGTAGATAAAAAATTAATTAATGGTTCAGAAATTTCCTTAGATAATAAGGTTCAAGAATATCTAATTAAGAATTCAATTTTATGTAATGATTCAACCTCAAGAGAAGGAAAAGAAATAGGAGACCCAACAGAAGTTGCATTAGTTAATTTAGGGCATGATATTGAAATTGATGAATTGAACTTAAGAAATGAGTATAATAGATTAGCTGAAATTCCATTTGATTCTGATAGAAAGCTTATGAGTACACTTCATAAGATAGATGGTAAAAATATTATGTTTACAAAAGGGGCTCTTGATGTAATTTTAGATAGAGTTAAATATATTATGACATCAGATGGGGTTAGGGAATTAACATTAGAAGATAAAAATGAAATTTTAGATGTAAATAGAAGTTTGTCTGAAAGTGGATTAAGAGTTCTTTCTTTCGCTTATAGACAATTAGATGAAGTCAGAGAATTAACATTAGAAGATGAATATGATTATACTTTTTTAGGATTAATTTCAATGATTGATCCACCAAGAGAAGAAAGTAAACAAGCTGTTGCTGATTGTATTACAGCTGGTATTAAGCCAATTATGATTACTGGTGATCATAAGATAACAGCATCTGCTATTGCTAAAGAAATTGGCATATTAAGAGATGGAGATAGGGCAATCGAAGGATTAGAAATAGATAAAATGTCAGATGAAGAATTGAGAGAAAATGTTGAACATATATCTGTTTATGCAAGAGTATCTCCAGAGCATAAAATTAGAATAGTAAAGGCTTGGCAAGATAAGGGGCAAATTGTTGCTATGACAGGTGATGGTGTTAATGATGCACCAGCTTTAAAGCAAGCTGATATAGGAATTGCAATGGGAATAACAGGTACAGAAGTATCTAAAGATGCTGCATCTGTAATATTAACAGATGATAATTTTGCAACAATAGTTAAATCAGTTTCAAATGGTAGAGGTATATATAATAATATAAAGAATTCTATTAAATTCTTATTATCAGGTAATACTTCTGGAATAATTGCAGTTTTATATTCTTCAATAATGGCTTTACCAATGCCTTTTGCAGCTGTTCATTTACTATTTATAAATCTTTTAACAGATAGTTTACCTGCGATATCAATTGGTATGGAAAAATCAAATAGAGATTTATTAAAGGATAAACCAAGAGGGAAAAATGAATCTATATTAAATAAGGATTTCTTATTAGGAATTGGATTTGAGGGATTATTAATTGCGATATTTACAATGGTTGCTTTTTATATAGGAAATCCAAAGGAAACTCCATTAACAGCTTCAACTATGGCATTTGCAACATTGTGTTTAGCAAGATTATTTCATGGATTTAACTGTAGAGGTAAAGGTTCAATATTTAAATTAGGTGTATTCTCTAATAAATATGTGTGGTATGCATTTGGAGTAGGGTTAGTATTATTAAATGCTGTACTATTTGTACCTTTCCTTCAAAATTTATTTGAAGTTGAAAATTTAGCGTTTAATCAATATGTATCAATTTATGTACTTGCATTTATTCCAACTTTAATAATTCAGTTGAAAAAAGTAATTTTTGAATTTATAGAAAATAAAAAAAGTAAAAATAATGCAAATATAAATAGATCTGGTGAGTTAAAAGATATAGCTTAGATCATATTAATTGAAAAGGTAGGTGATTTCCTACCTTTTTTTATATATTAAACCTTAAAAAGACTAATAGATTTCAAATAAAAATCAAGAAGTCCTTAAATTTACAAAAAAAGTTGACTAAATTACTAGGATAAGCATATAATAGAAATATAAACATATGAACAATTATTCATATGTTTGCGTTAAAGAAAGAGTATTAAAATCAATAAAATAATTTTAAATACAAATAATATAAACTAAGGAGTGAAATTATGATGGAAAATAAAGTTGAAAGTTGTTCATGTAATATTATTCATAAAGATGTAGTTGAAGAAGTTAAAGATAAATTACCACAAGAGGAAATATTATATGATTTAGCAGAACTGTTTAAGGTATTTGGAGATAGCACAAGAATTAAAATAATATGTTCATTATTTGAATCAGAAATGTGTGTATGTGATTTATCAGCTTTATTGAATATTAGTCAATCGGCCATTTCACATCAGTTAAGAGTATTAAAATCAGCAAGACTTGTTAAATTTAGAAGAGCTGGAAAGGTAATTTATTACTCATTAGATGATGAGCATATAAAACAAATTTTTGATGCAGGATTACACCATATTACTGAATAAATAAGATTAAAATCAATAAAAAATAAACTTTTTAAATTTATTTAATGGGAGGATAGATACATGGAAATAAAATTAGTTTTAAATGGATTAGATTGTGCAAACTGTGCTAATAAAATAGAAGATAAAGTTAATAAAATAAATGGTGTAAAAGAAGCAACAGTAAATTTTTCTACGACAGTATTAACTGCTGAAATAAAGGAAGAAAACTTAAAAAGTGAAATAATAAATGAAATAAAATCAATAGTAAAAAAATTAGAACCACATGTAAAAGTTGAAGAAAAAATAGATAATAAAGAAATAAAAAATAAGACAAAAGCATGTACAAGTAGTTGTTGTTCAAAAGATAATGATCATCATGAGGGTAGTAAAGATAAAATTCATGAGCATAGTCATGAGAAAGAAGAGAGTTCAAATGGGAAAATAGAAATTCTAAAAGATAATTGGCTATTAATAGTTGGAGCAATTATATATGCAATTGCTTTATTATACAATGAAAATAATAAAATTTCTATTATACTATTTGTAGCGAGTTATTTAGCAATAGGCGGAGAGGTAATTTTAACAGCTATAAAAAATATTCTTCGTGGAGAAGTATTTGATGAGAATTTTCTTATGAGCATTGCTACTATTGGAGCGTTCTTCATTGGAGAATATCCAGAGGCCGTAGCAGTTATGCTATTTTATCAAATAGGTGAAGTATTCCAAGGATATGCTGTAAATAAATCAAGAAAATCTATTTCTTCTCTTATGAATATTAGAGCTGATTATGCTAATGTTCTGAGAAATGGTATTGAATTTAAAGTTTCTCCTGAAGAAGTAAATTTAGAAGAGATTATCGTAATTAAACCAGGTGAAAGAGTTCCTTTAGATGGTACAGTTATAGAAGGTACAAGTTTTTTAGATACTTCAGCATTAACAGGTGAATCTGTACCGAGAGAAGTTAAGACAAGTGATGAAATCTTATCAGGAGCTATTAATGACAATGGTGTTTTAAAGGTTAAAGTCAATAAAGAGTATGGTGAATCGACAGTTGCAAGAATATTAGAATTAGTTGAAAATGCGTCAAATAAGAAAGCACCAACAGAAAAATTTATAACAAAATTTTCAAAAGTATATACTCCAATTGTAGTTTTTATTGCAATAATAGTTGCTATAGTTCCTCCTCTTTTGATTAAAGATGCAACATTTTCAGAGTGGCTTTATAAAGCATTATCACTATTAGTTGTATCTTGTCCATGTGCATTAGTAGTTTCAATTCCACTAGGAGTTTTCTCTGGTATAGGAGCAGCTTCTAAAAAAGGAATACTAGTTAAAGGTGGAAACTATTTAGAGGCACTTAAAGAAAGTGAAATAGTAGTGTTCGATAAGACAGGAACTTTAACTAAAGGAGTATTTAAAGTAACAAATATAAACGCTAAAAATATAAGTGAAGATGAGTTATTAGAAATAACAGCTATTGGTGAATCAAATTCGAATCATCCAATTGCCTTATCAATTGCCAATGCATATGGTAAAGAAATTAATAAAAATGAAATTGAAAGTTATAAGGAAGTTGCTGGTCATGGTGTTGAGGCCATAATAAAAGGTAAAAAGGTGCTATTAGGAAATTCTAAATTAATGAAGAGTAACAATATTTCTTATGATGAGGTTGACACTATTGGTACTATAGTTCATATAGCAATTGATGGAGAATATAAAGGTAATATAGTTATTTCTGATGAAGTAAAAGAAAATGTAAAAGAAGCATTAACTGAATTAAAGAGTGTTGGAATTAAGAAAACTATAATGCTTACAGGGGATAGCAAAGTAGTTGCAGATAAGGTTGCTAAAGCTATTGGTATTGATGAGGTTCATGCTGAATTATTGCCAAGTGATAAAGTTAATAAAGTAGAGGAAATACTAAACAAAAAATCAGCAAATGGAAAAGTTTTATTTGTCGGAGATGGAATTAATGATGCTCCAGTTCTAGCAAGAGCTGATATAGGAATTGCAATGGGTGGTGTAGGATCAGATGCTGCTATTGAAGCCGCAGATGTAGTATTAATGAAAGATAAAGTAGAAGCTATTTCAGAAGCCATACGAGTATCAAGAAAAACTAGTAAAATATTATGGCAAAACATTATTTTTTCTTTAGCAATTAAGGTAGCTGTTATGATATTAGTTATCTTTGGATTAACAAATATGTGGGCAGCTGTATTTGCAGACGTTGGGGTAACTTTACTTGCGGTATTAAATTCAATGAGGATAATTCGATAAATATTGACAAAAGATAAAGCTTTAATTATAATATAATAAGTCCAGAAAATTTTAGGCAAAAGGGAATGGCGTACAAGATCACTTTGATTCTTGTTGCAATATCAGAGGTGTTTAAAATCTGATATAATGCTTATGAGACTTATGTATAACGCATCTGCTACGTTATACATAAGTCTCTGTTTTTAGGTCAAAATAATAAATGAAAAATTAAAATTTCATTATATAATTTGTTATGATAATATTAATATAATTAAATAAAATAAGAAAATGAAATGTGAATAAAAAATTTCAATAATTATTAAATTAATAGAAAAAATGTTAAAAGTATGTTATTATATTATCAAAGTTTAAATAAATGGGGAAATTATTGGAATAAATTAAGGAGATTCATATACTATGGAAAAGAAGAAAAGTGTCTCTATGGCAGTAATTAAAAGATTACCAAAGTACCATAGATATTTGAAAGAGTTGATGAGAAATGATGTAGATAGAATTTCATCAAAGGAATTAGGTGAAAAGATAGGATTTACAGCATCTCAAATAAGACAAGATTTAAATAATTTTGGTGACTTTGGACAACAAGGATACGGATATAATGTTAAAGAATTATATAAACAAATTAGTTTAATTTTAGGATTAGATAAAGACTATACTGGAATCATTATAGGAGCTGGTAATTTAGGGCAAGCAATTGCAAATTATAGTAGATTCTCCGAATTAGGGCTATCTATAGAGGCTATATTTGATGCTAATCCAAAGCTTATCGGAATGAAGATAAGAGATGTAGAAATAAGAGATATTGATACATTAAATAGTTATTTAGAAAATAGTAATGTTAACATTGGAATTATTTGCGTGCCAAGAATTAATGCACAAAAGGTTTGTGATCTTTTGGTGAAGGGTGGAATAAAAGGTATTTGGAATTTTGCACCTGTTGATTTAGTTGTACCAAATGACGTTAAAGTTGAAAATGTACATCTTTCTGAAAGTTTATTAACATTAGTATACTTAATGAAAGATGAATAAAATAATTAAATAGTTTAGACGAAATAGCAAATCAAAATTTTATTATAGCTAAAATTTTGATTTGCTATTTCATTATTATAAATCCAAGTATTTTTTCAATTCAAAATTTATACTTTATTAAAGATAAATTTATATATTTTTTGCATGTTAACAAATGAACAAAGAGAATAAAACTCAAATAGTAAACGTATGCTAAGAAAAATATTGAAAAAGTGGAATTTATATACCAAATAGTAAAATATTAATTGCAAATGAGAAAATTAGATATTATAATTATAAGTAGGTTGTGATTATTCAGAATCTTCTAACCAAAGAAAAGGGAAAAAGAGAATTTTTTTTAATTAATTTGTTAATTATATAACAAAGAACAGGGTGTTTATGAGGAGTTATGGTATAAAAAGGGAGGAAGGATTTGTGGAAATTAAAAATGTAATTTTAGAAGAAGAGTTGAAAAATGTGACTCTTGAAAAAGACGGGAATTTAGCAATAGTTACAATAAATAGACCTAAAGCATTAAATGCTTTAAATTCTGATACATTAAGAGAATTAGATCTAGCAATTTCTAATATTGAACAAGACAGCAATGTATATTGTGTAATATTAACTGGAGCTGGTGAAAAATCTTTCGTAGCAGGTGCAGATATTGCCGAGATGAAAGATTTAGATGCCAAGGGTGGAGAAGAATTTGGACTTTTAGGAAATAGGGTATTTAGAAGAATAGAAAATTTAGACAAGCCTGTTATAGCAGCAATATCTGGATTTGCTTTAGGCGGAGGATGTGAGCTTGCAATGGCTTGTGATATAAGAATTGCTTCAGAAAAGGCAAAGTTTGCTCAACCAGAAGCTGGTCTTGGGATTACACCAGGTTTTGGAGGAACTCAAAGATTGCCTAGAATAGTTGGATTAGGTAAGGCAAAGGAAATGATTTATACTTGTGCAATGATTAAGGCAGATGAAGCTTTAAGAATTGGTTTAGTTAATAAAGTTGTTCCATTAGAAAACCTAATGGAAGAAGCAAGAAAAATGGCTTCAGTTATTTGTGCAAATGCACCAATAGCAGTTAAGTATTGTAAAGATGCTATTAATAGAGGAATGCAAGTTGATATAGATAAAGCAATTGAAATCGAAGCAAATGATTTTGGAAAATGCTTTGATTCAGAAGACCAAGTTGAAGGAATGACAGCTTTCTTAGAAAGAAGAGAAAAGAACTTTAAGAATAGTTAAGAGTTAATAGTTTTGGTAGGAACTCCTTATGGAGTTTCTTAAATATATTTTTAAAATTTGGCCTATGCCGAATTTATTCCTTAACTATTAACTCAAAACTATTAACTATAAAAAGGGTGTTATTTAATAAATTTTAAATATATAAGCTAAGTGTATTTTACATATTTACTTGTAACTATACACATAAACAGGGTATTGCAGGGAGGTAAAAAAGCAATGAATTTTGGATTAACTAGGGAACAAGAGTTAGTAAGACAAATGGTTAGAGAATTTGCAGTTAATGAAGTAAAACCAATAGCTGCTGAAATTGATGAAACAGAAAGATTTCCAATGGAAAATGTAAAGAAGATGGCAGAGCTAGGAATGATGGGAATACCATTTCCTAAAGAATTAGGTGGCGCTGGCGGAGATGTATTATCATATATCATAACTGTTGAAGAATTATCAAAGGTTTGTGGAACAACTGGAGTTATTGTTTCAGCTCATACTTCACTTTGTGCTTCTTTATTATATGAAAATGGAACACCAGCACAAAAAGAAAAATACTTAATTCCACTTGCAAAAGGGGAAAAGATAGGTGCATTTGGTTTAACTGAACCGGGAGCAGGAACAGATGCTGCGGGACAACAAACTACTGCAGTTTTAGATGGAGACAATTATATTTTAAATGGATCTAAAATATTCATTACTAATGGTGGAGTAGCAGATACCTTTATAGTATTTGCAATGACAGATAAGTCTCAAGGAACTAGAGGCATATCTGCTTTCATAGTTGAAAAAGACTTCCCTGGATTCTCAATTGGTAAGAAAGAAGATAAGTTAGGAATTAGAGCATCTTCTACAACTGAGCTTATATTTGAAAATTGTGTAGTTCCAAAGGAAAATCTAATTGGAAAAGAAGGTAAAGGGTTTGGTATAGCAATGAAAACTCTTGATGGAGGAAGAATCGGTATAGCTGCTCAAGCTTTAGGAATTGCAGAAGGAGCTTATGAAGAAGCTGTTAAATATATGAAAGAAAGAAAACAATTTGGTAGACCTTTATCAGCATTCCAAGGATTACAATGGATGATTGCTGAAATGGAGACAAAAATTGAAGCTGCTAAGCTATTAGTATATAAGGCTGCATGGCTTAAACAAAACAAGCTTCCATATTCAGTAGATGCTGCTAAGGCAAAATTATTTGCTGCTGAAGTTGCTATGGATGTGACAACTAAGGCTGTTCAAATTCATGGTGGATATGGATACACTAAGGAATATCCAGTTGAAAGAATGATGAGAGATGCTAAGATAACTGAAATCTATGAAGGAACTTCTGAAGTTCAAAAGATGGTTATCGCAGGCGCTGCATTAAGATAGAGGGAGGCTTTTAATAATGAATATAGTAGTTTGTTTAAAACAAGTACCAGATACAACAGTTGTAAAAATAGATCCAAAAACAGGAACTCTTATAAGAGACGGTGTTCCTTCAATAATAAATCCAGAAGATAAGCATGCTTTAGAAGCAGCTTTACAATTAAAAGAAAACTATGGAGCTCATGTAACTGTGGTTAGTATGGGACCTCCTCAAGCAAAAAATGCATTAAGAGAAGCTCTATGCATGGGAGCTGATGAAGCTATCCTTTTAACAGATAGAGCATTTGGGGGAGCTGACACATTAGCAACTTCAAAGACTATTGCAGCAGCAATTAAACAATTAGATTACGATATAATTTTTGGTGGAAGACAAGCTATTGATGGTGATACTGCACAAGTTGGTCCTGAAATAGCAGAACATTTAGGTGTTCCACAAGTAACATATGTACAAGGTGTTAAAGTTGAAGAGGATGGATTGTTAATAAATAGAGCATTAGAAGATGGATATGAATTAATAAAAGTTCAAACTCCAGTGCTTTTAACTGCAATTGAAGAATTAAATCATCCAAGATATATGAATGTTCAATATATCTTCGATACAGTAGATAAAGAAGTGAAAATTATGACTGCGGCAGACCTTGATATACCTGTTGAAGAACTAGGATTAAAAGGTTCTCCAACAAAGGTTAAGAAATCTATGACTAAAGAAGCTAAAGGTGCAGGAGAAATTATTAAAGAATCAGCTCCAGAAGCAGTAGCATATGTTTTAGGAAAGTTAAAGGAAAAACACTACATCTAAGATAATAGGAGGGTAATTGGAGATGAATATATCAGAATATAACGGCGTTTGGGTATTTGCTGAACAAAGAAATGGTGAATTACAAAAGGTTTCATTAGAGATATTAGGAGAAGGTAGAAGATTAGCTGATGAATTAGGAGTTAAACTTACTGCAGTATTATTAGGAAATAATGTTGCTTGTTTAGCAGATATTTTAGGAGAACATGGTGCTGATGAAATATTAGTAGCTGAACATGAAGCATTAGAAAATTATACAACTGATGGATATACAAAAGTTATTTGTGAATTAGCAAATGAAAGAAAGCCAGGAATATTATTTATAGGAGCTACTTTCATAGGTAGAGATTTAGGTCCAAGAGTTGCAGCTAGACTTTCAACTGGATTGACTGCAGATTGTACATCTTTAGAAGTAGATGTTACGAATGGTGACTTACTTGCAACAAGACCTGCATTTGGTGGTAACTTAATGGCAACTATAGCGTGTCCAAATCATAGACCACAAATGGCTACAGTAAGACCTGGAGTTTTTTCTAAATTAACTGAAAAGAAAGAAAACTATACTATAGAAAATGTTTCTGTTGAATTAGAAGCGTCAGATATTAGAACAACAGTTGTTGAAGTAGTAAAGGCTAATAAGGATATTGTTGACATAGGAGAAGCTAAAGTTATAGTTGCTGGTGGTAGAGGAGTTGGAAGTAAAGAAAACTTCGCACTTTTACAAGAATTGGCAACAACTTTAGGTGGAGTTGTTGGAGCATCAAGAGGTGCTGTAGATAAAGGCTGGATTGAAAGAGATTATCAAGTTGGACAAACTGGTAAGACAGTAAGACCTACAATTTATGTTGCTTGTGGTATTTCAGGAGCAATCCAACATGTTGCTGGTATGCAAGAATCAGATATGATAATTGCTATAAATAAAGACGAAACTGCTCCAATAATGAAGGTCGCAGACTATGCAATAGTGGGAGATTTAAATAAAGTTATTCCAGAAATGATAAGTAAATTAAAAGAATCTGTTGATTCTGAAGAACCATTAGTGTGCAGAATCTAGTTTGATTTATTCGGGGAAAAATATAAATATATAAACATTAAAATTATAAAAATATAAGTGGCCAATCATATTTTTATAATAATGTATAAAGTAAAATAGCCTAGGATTTTTTTACTTTAATAAAAATAATGTTGATGAAATAAAGAAATTATGGTGTAAAAAATTTGAGAATTAAATAATAACAGAATCAAGATAAAATGGTAATCAAATGGTCATATAACAACTTGTAATTTACCAATTATCACTTGTCACTGTTAAAAGGGGAGAGGTTTAGATATGGAAAAGATTTTTGTTTTAGGTGCAGGAACTATGGGTGCAGGAATAGTTCAAGCTTTTGCTCAAAAGGGATATGAAGTAATAGTTAGAGATATAAAAGATGAGTTTGTTGAAAGAGGACTTGCTGGAATTAATAAGAGTTTATCTAAATTAGTTGCTAAAGGAAAAATGACTGAAGAAACTAAGGAAGATGTTTTATCTAGAATTTCAGGAACTACTGATATGAATTTAGCTGCAGATTGTGATTTAGTTGTTGAAGCTGCAATTGAAAACATGAAAATTAAGAAAGAAATATTTGCTGAGTTAGATAAGATCTGTAAGCCAGAAACTATTTTAGCTTCAAATACATCTTCTTTATCAATAACAGAAGTTGCTTCAGCAACTAGTAGACCAGAAAAGGTTATAGGAATGCATTTCTTTAACCCAGCTCCAGTAATGAAGCTTGTTGAAATTATCAGAGGTATGGCTACTTCTCAAGAAACTTTTGATGCTGTTAAGGAATTATCTTTAGCAATTGGGAAAGAACCAGTAGAAGTTGCAGAAGCTCCAGGATTTGTAGTTAATAGAATACTTATTCCAATGATTAATGAAGCTTCATTTATTCTTCAAGAAGGAATTGCATCAGTAGAAGACATAGATACAGCTATGAAATATGGTGCAAATCACCCAATGGGACCTTTAGCTTTAGGGGATTTAATTGGATTAGATGTTTGTTTAGCTATTATGGATGTTTTATATAATGAAACTGGAGATACTAAATATAGAGCTAGTAGTACTTTAAGAAAGTATGTTAGAGCAGGATGGTTAGGTAGAAAAACAGGAAGAGGATTCTACAACTATAATGCTTAATTGATATTAAGATAATTATAAATTTTTAAAATTAATTAATGATATATTTAAAAAGATATAGTATATTTTAAATAATATATTGGAAATAAGCGTTTTAATTTAACTTTAAAGGGCAACTATCGACGGGTAGTTGCTCTTTATTGTATTATGGTATAATTATCATAATAAAGTACTAAGGTTTATAAAAGGATATGTAAATATTAGCATAGTAAAAGGAGTGGGGTTAATACATGGAAGATCAAACTAACAATAATAAAAGAGTGTTTAATTTTTATGGAGAAGTAGAGATACCAAAATCATTACTTTATTTTGTAAGTAGAAATGAGCAACCACTATTTGCAGTAAAGACTGTTAGAGATGCAGCCTTATTTACAGATAAAAAGATTTTGATATGTGATAAACAAGGGATAACTGGTAAGAAAACAGAATATTATGCGATTCCATATAGCAAAATAGTTACTTATGCAATAGAAACAGCAGGGCATTTTGATATGGATTCAGAAATAAAGTTATTTTTAACTGGTGGAATAGAAATCGAAATGAACCTTTTAAGAGGCAAGAATATGGATCAGTTACTTAAGAAAGTTTTTAATGTTATAAATGAGTATGTAACTTTATCTAATGGCTAGTCTTTGTAAGACTTTACCCTGTTTATATAGGAAATAACAATTGGAATGCTATAGGATAGGTGCCATTGGTATATAACTAATGAAAATGTGAACTATAGGGAGAGATTAATTAAATGTTAGTAGAAACTACAATGAAATATTATGATAAAAAGTATGATTTAAATTGTGCAGAATGTATGCTTGTAGCAGTTAATGAAGTTTATGATTTAAATATTTCCAAGCAGACTTTAATGACAATGGCATCTTTTGGTGGAGGAATGGCAATAGGAAGTGTTTGTGGTGCAGCAACAGGAGCAATAGCAGCATTAGGGATAATGTTCACTACAGAAAGAGGGCACCAAAGTCCACATGTTAGAGAAATGACTTCTAAATTTTTATATGAATTTAATAGAAGAATGAATTCATTAGATTGTATATCTTTAAAAGAAAAATATTATGAATGTGAAACAAGATGTTCAAAAATGATGATAGTATCAGCTGAAGTTCTACAGGAATTAATTGAAGATTATAAAGATTATTATTCAATTAATAGATAGGGAAAGAAAAGAATTATTATAATATAAAGTATAGTAATCAAATTTGTTAAATAAGCCGTTATAGTTTTAGTATTTTAACTATAACGGCTTATTTAATAAAATGATGATATTAAAGTGAATTTTTATTAAATGTATATGGATAATAGTATTTTGAAATATATTGAAAAATAAATTTATTTAATATAGCATAATAGATAGAATTTATTAATTAATAATATTTATCTTTAGAATATAAAAATATGAACTTAGAAACAATAAAAATATAAATGATAAGATTTAAAACTTATTATAGTAACGAGGTGTGAAATGAACTATACAAATATAATAGAAAAAGAAAATTCAATAATATTAGAAAATGTGAAAGATTTTAATATAAAACAAATATTAGAATGTGGTCAATGTTTTAGATGGGAGAGAATGACTGATACAGACTACATAATTGTTGCATATAGAAGAGTTATAGAAGTAATTCAAGAGGGAAGCACAGTAACAATACTTAATACTAATATGAAAGACTTTAACGAAATATGGAAACAATATTTTGATTTAGAAGTTAATTATGGAGAAATAAAAGAAGAATTATCTAAAGATGAACTTTTAAGAAAAAGTGTTGAGTTTGGTTATGGTATAAGAATATTAAATCAAGATCCTTTTGAAATGTTAATAAGCTTTATAATATCAGCAAGAAATAGTATTCCTTCAATAATGAAGACTATTAAAAAGATATCTGAAAGATGGGGAGATAAAATTGAGTATAAAGGAAATATATATTATGCATTCCCAACTCCAGAACAATTAAAAGAAGCAACATTAGAAGAAATAAAAGAAACAGGAGCATCTTTTAGAAGTAAATACATAGTAGATACAATAGGAAAGGTTAATGCTGCAATTGAAGCTAAAAATAATGGAACTTTAAATGAAGAATTACAACAGTTTGATTTAGAATATATAAAGTCATTGCCAACTGATGAATGTCATAAGGCGCTTCAAAACTTTATGGGGGTTGGAGCTAAGGTTGCAGATTGTATAATGCTTTTCTCAATGGCTAAAAAATCAGCTTTCCCAGTTGATGTTTGGATAAAAAGAGCAATGATACATTTCTATTTAGCACCAGATGTATCATTAAATAAAATAAGAGTATTTGGAAGAGATAAATTTGGAGAGTTATCAGGTATGGCTCAGCAATATTTATTTTATTATGCAAGGGAAAATAATATAAAAATATAAAATATAGCTAAAATCAATGGTTTAGAGTGATAAAATATAAAACGTCAAAAGAATCGTCAAAAAAACTTTTAAAAAATTTTAGTCAATAAATTAGTTGCATTATTCAACATATTATCTGTAACGTGAGAATATGTTTTCATAGTTTGTTCTATATCATGCCCCATAAGTTTAGCAACGGTCTTGAAATCTACACCATTAGAAATTAATGTTGTTGCATATGTGTGTCTAAATTCATGTATTGATAAATTGTAACCTATTTTTTTAGTATAGTTTCTTAACATATTAGTTAATCCAGATACACAATTATAAACAACAACTCTATCACTTGAATTCTCATAAGAATAGTTTCTCCATTCTAATAGTATTTCCTTTGCTTTAGGAGGAAGAGGAACTATTCTATATGAGTTTTTTGATTTCAATTCTCCAAATCCGACTTTATTATTTTGAATGTTCTTCCACTGTATATTAATATTAATAGTATTCCTATTGAAATCTATTTTATCCCATGTTAAACCAAGAATTTCACCGATTCGAAGACCACACATACCAGCTAAAGAAAATATAACTTTATATTTAAGATTAGCAGTTTTATCTATTAGGTCTTTTAATTCATACTCTGTTAATGCTTTTTTCTTGTTTGGATCTTTAGAGGTTTTAATTTCTAAATTAATAGCAGGGGACTTTGGAATAATATTATATTTATTTACAGCACTATTAAAGATGGAATTTATTCTATTTTTGTAAGTTATAATAGTACCATATGATAAACCTTGCTTTACCATTGAATCTAAACAATTTTGTATATGGATTGTGTTTATTTTTGTAATTTCTAATTTGTATAATGGTTCAAAATGTTTTAATGCCATATTATATAATCTTATTGTATTTTCTTGCATATATAAACTTATATGAGAAATATACATATCTTTAAATTCTTCAAATGTTAAGTTTTTAAACTCTTGATTTAGACTTAAGGTATCTTGTAATTCTCTTGCAGCTAACTCAGCAGCTGGCTTAGCTTCTTTTTTTGTCTTAAACCCTTGCTTTGATTTTTGTTTCCACTTACCGTTGACCTTATAACTTATTATATATTGCCAACCTTTATCTTTTTGTCTATAAGTAATGTTATAATCCATTTAATAATCCCTCCCTAAATTTATTATCTAATATTAATCTGAATAAATATTTTTTTTATATTTTGATGGGGTAAACTTTTCTTTATTTATACCCTTAGCAATCCAAAATATAGAAATGATTGATTTGTGAATTATCTCTATATCATCTTTTGATAAATTATTCATTTTATTTAACAAAATCAATTCATCATTCCAGAATTTTTTGAATTGTCTTTTATCTCTTTCAGTAACTTTAAATTTATCTGTATATTCTTTTGGTATTTCATATTTATTAAAATCCATAGCAAATCTCCTTTTTCAAGAATGTATGTTCGTATAAAATTATAAAAAAATTAATAAAAATAATGTATTAATTCATTTACTCTTTTAGGCAAAGAAACTTCTTCTAAAGAGCAAGAGGTATATGCTTCTATGTAATGTAAATACATATATGTAGCATATAGGTCTGCTTGAAACTCTTCTTTTAGCGTAGATGTAAAAGAAGAGTTTAAAAGTAGTGTATTTTTATGTCCTAAAAAATAATGAGCTAATTCATGAAATAAAGTAAAGTTAAACATTTCTTCTGATAGATTTTCGTTTATAACAATCATTTGTCTATTTGGTGAAATATATTTATAAAATCCATTTATTGAATTTGTTAAAGGTAAGACTTTAAATTCAACTCTTTTTAGGTTTTTAACTATATCTAAAGGTCTTACGCTATCATAAGTATCTATAACGTTATCTGCAACGTTTTGTATATATCTATAAATACTCAAGTTCTCATCCCCTTGGCTATTTTTATTTATATTTGTTTGGTGTAAATTTCTTCTTATTTTTTATTTTTATGGACTCAAGAGTAATTTTCAAAGCATTTTCTATAGCAAAGTAATCTTCATCTGTTAATATATCTTTATTTTTAGAAAATGACATTGATAATTCATCAAGTATTTTTTGTGCTTCTACATCTATATTTTTTTGTTCTTTTTCATTTAAAGAATAGTCTCTTTTCTTTTTCGTCTTATTTTCTAATGAAATTGATTTATCGCTAATTAGCTCATTTACAGTTACACCAAATGTATCTGCTAGTAATTTTAAGTTTTCAATACTTGGGTTACGCCTTTTATTTTCTATATCTGATAAAAAAGATATAGATAATCCAGTTTTAGTGTGTAAATCCTTTAGTGTAAAAGAATTTTGTTTTCTTAAGAATCTAATTTTATCACCTATACTCATATCAAAACCTCCTGTTTTAATCAGTATATTATATTACGCTATTGGTGTAAAACTTCACTAAAAGCGTAATTATTTGAAAAATAGAGAAATTTTAAGAGAATAGAAGATTATCTCGTTTATTCTTAATATTTAGGCTGATAGCGTAAAAAATGAACCTTGAATATACTCTTGTAGCGTAATAAAATATTACTCGTAAAGCGTAATTGTTAGTAAGGAGGAAGAAATGACTTATTTGGAAGAATTCAAAAAAGAAATGATGAGAGCACGAAGTGAGATTAATTTATCTAAGAGCGATTTAGCTAGGAAAATTTCTAAGAGTCCAAGTTTTATATGTGATATTGAGTGTGGAAGAAAAAAACCAAGTTTAGAAACTGCTTTTGATATATCAAAAGAGTTAGGAATATCTTTAGATGAAATATTAAATAATACTCTTATAGAGTAAAAATTAGTAGTAGATTAGGAGGGGGATAATAGTGAGTTTACATAACGAAAAAACATTGTTAAGTAGACAAAGCTTAGCGAAAAGATGGGATTTTACATCTAGTAAAGTTATTGAGAAATATGAATCTTTAGGGATATTAACAAGAGTTTCTGGCTTGCAAACTCCAAGATATCACATAGATGAAATATTAAAAATTGAATCATTAGGTAATACTAATCCTCTTTCACCAATAGAAAGAAGAAAATTAGAAAAAAGAGCCGAGAGGTTGGAAAAAGAAAACGAGAAATTGCGAAACTTGTTAAGAGAATACCAGAGTATTACAACTAAGAGTTTGAATTTAATAGTTTAAAAAGGAGAGATAACAAATGGAAAATTTAAAGCACGGTTCAAGAAAACCAAATGTAAAAGTTAATGGATTAGTAAATGTTTATGGAATGAAATTTCACAATATAGAAGGTGGATTTGGAGAAGGTAAGAAGGCAATGTTAGCTAAAGAGATTGCTAATATACACGTAAGAGAGTTAAAGGTTATTAATCAATCTATAAATATGAATAGGAATAGATTTTTAAATGGAATTGACATTGTGGATTTAAAAGGAAGTGGATTCGAGGTCAATTTGATTGACCACGGAATTTATACTCAAAATGCAATAAACAGAAGTGATAACATCTACCTACTATCAGAAAGAGGATATTCAAAACTTCTTAAAATTCTAGAAGATGATTTTGCTTGGGAGCAGTACGATAAATTGGTTGATGGATATTTTAATATGAGAGAGCAAGTTAATAGTGGACAAGCTAAACCGCTTACTACAGAAGAAATGCTAGAACTTCAATTTAAATATGCCAAAGAGGTTAAAGCAGAAGTAATAGAGCTTAAAGAAGATTTAAATTCATTCAAAGAAGATTTACCGCTTATAGGTGATGAACCAGATGAATTAGTGGCTATAGTCAAAAGTAAAGGGACTCAAGTTTTAGGTGGTAAAGATAGTTTAGCATATAAGGATAAATCGTTATCTAGGAAAATTTACAGTAATATTTGGAAGTATGTAAAAGAGCAATTTAATGTAAAGAAATATAAAGCTATAAAGAGAAAGTATCTAGAAAAGGCTAAAGAAATTGTACAAGCTTATGAACCTCCATTTTATTTAAAAGAAGAAATTATAAGAATAAATAATCAAATTAATTTTGAAGAGGTGATATAAATGATAGGCAATATGGTATGTGCTGTAATACCGTATAAAACGTTTAAAGAAAAGATAGCTTTAACAAAGAAATATAAAGATAAACATATAGAGGTTTATAAAATTATATATTAGTGATTTATTAGGAGGAATTAAGAATGAATAAATGTCCAAGATGTGAAAATGAAAAATTAAAAGAAGAGTATAAATATTGTCCAATATGTGGAGCTATTTTAGAGTATGAGGTAGTAGAAGTATCAGTAGAAATATTAAAGGCTATGTTAATTAAATATAAAGCATATAGGTGTGAAGATGCAGAAGAAGAAACATTAATACCATCGGTAATAGGTGCTTTAGTTGTTGCCATTAATGCGTTAGAAAGAGCTGCTCAAGAAGTACCAGTTCAAGAGCAGTTAATTTTAAAAGAAGCAGAAGAAATTATAGCAACATTAAGTTGGAGAATGGGAGGGATAAATCCCAAGTCAGCACTTAAATTTGATAAAGAAACAAAAACAATTTTGATTGATGAAGAGAAATTGATGGATATTTTACAAATGATAACTCCAACACAAAAAAGAAGAAGCTTAAAAATTGTTAAGCAAAAGTAAATGTATACTCAATATTTAAATTAACTGTGTTAAGAATTTAATAATATTTGTAGTATTGTTTTTAAATTTATGTTCCATGAAGGCGATTGCATCACTAGTAAGTGATATTTCATTAGCTAAATCATCACCAGGATAGCAATCTATTAAGTCTTTAGATTTTAGGTTCCAACAAATATCTGACATTTTATCAGATGATATTTCTGGAAAAAATTTATCGACAATATCATTTGAATTATCAATATATAAGTTATTGTCATTGCTTAAGTACTCTTTATATAGAGTGCAGAATACTTTTTTATCAATATTAGGTATTTCATCAAAATTTTTAATCATAAATACACCCCCTTTCAAGAATATTTTACCATAAAAATATTATCAAAAAAAGGAGAAAAAATGTATGAAGAGTTTAGGGTTGGTTAGAAAGTTAGATGATTATAAGAGAGTCCCTATACCAAAGGAAATTAAAGAAATACTAAATCTTAAAAAGGGAGATTCAGTAGAATTTTTCAAATGTGATGAAGGGGTGATAATAAGAAAACATAATCTAAGTTTAAAGGAGTGAATTTATGGAAGGCTTAAATATATGGGGTATATGCACCTTTGTAATTCCAATAGTATTATCAATTATTATTTTGTTAATAATTATAATTGTATCAATTTTATATGCAATAGATAAGTTAATAATAAATAGGTTTAGGAGGCAATTATGGAAGAATTAAGAGAAAAGCTTTATAAAGCTATTGAGAAGTATGGAATAAGTGATAAAAGGACTATTGCTATTAGTGAAGAGTTGAATAAGTTTATTTGTAAATCTCAAAAACAATACTGTTATTAAAAGGAGAATTGTTGTGACTAAATCAATAAGTCAATCAATGATAACAGAAAGAAAAAATATTATAAATGAAAGGATATCTAAGTTAGAAAGGTTTGTTTTAGAAGAGAATATACCTAATCTAGCAAAGAAAGCATTTGAAATTAATTTAAAGCACTTAAGAGAAGAATATAAACAGTTAGAATTATTAGAAGGAGTTTAGAAAGTGAAGAAACTTAAAAAGTTAACAAGAGAACAAAAGAAATTTTTATTAAATGAAGGGTTGGATCCTAATGACTTTTTAGTTGAAAGAGCAACTCCAGATGAATTTGTATTTTATAACATTCATACAAAAGTTTTATGGAATTTTAGGAGATAAAAGAAAATGGACATACCTCACCGACCAAAGTAAAGGTGTGTCCTAACACAAAAAGATATTTTATATTATATCAGAAAGGATAAAAAATGAAAGAGGCAAATTATTATTCAATAATTCCTGCAAATGTAAGATATGATGAAATTCTTTCAGATAGAGCGAAGTTATTATATGGAGAAATATCAGCATTATCTAATAAAGAAGGTTATTGCTGGGCAACTAATGCTCACTTTGCAGAACTATTCAAAGTAAGTAAAAAAAGTATTTCACGTAATATTCAGGAATTAGTTGATAGAGGTTATATAATTTCTAAAATTTTATATGAAGATAAAGTTGTTACAGAAAGAAGACTATACATTAATAGTTATTATGGTGAAATTCTCACCCCTATGGACAAAACTGTCCATACTCCTATGGACAAAACTGTCCATACCCCTATGGACAAAACTGTCCAATGTAATAATACAAGTATTAATAATACAAGTATTAATATATATAGTCGAGTTATTGATTATTTAAATAAAAAAGCTGATACAAGATATAGAAGTACAACTAAGAAAAATAAAGATTTAATTAAGGCTAGAATAAATGAAGGATTTACCGAAGATGATTTTATCAAAGTTATTGATAACAAAGTTAAAGAGTGGGTCAATACAGATATGCAAAAATATTTAAGACCTGAAACATTGTTTGGTACAAAATTTGAAGGTTATTTAAATCAAAAGGAGGTTGTAAGCAATGGACAATATAGTAACGGGAAACATGGTAATAGATGGGGTTCTGGAAAGAATAAGAGCAGCTTCAACATCGAAACAAACAGCCAATTCGGAGAGCTTAGCGATGAAGATAGGAGAAGAGCCGAAGAACTCATATAATTGCAATTTATGTAAGGATACAACTTGGATACTTGATAATACAGGCAGAGTAGTAGAAAGATGTAAGTGTTATGAGGTTATGAAAGTTAGAGAGCAATGGGAAGCATCGGGATTAAAGACAGATGATTTAGATAAAACATTTTCAACTTATGAGAATTGGAGTAATTTAAGTAAAAACATGAAGAATGCTGCAACAAATTACTACTTAAGGTTTAAGGAAATAGAAAAAACAAAGTATAATTCGATAATGTTTTGTGGACAACCAGGTTCGGGAAAAACTCATTTGTGTATAGCTTTAGCAAATAATTTTATAAAGAAAGACGGCAAGAGAGTTGTTTACATGCCATATCGAGATGTTATTACTAAGTTAAAACAAAATATTTTAGATAAAGAATACTATAAAAGTTTAGTTGGTAAATATCAACTAGCAGAAATATTGCTTATAGATGACTTATTCAAAGGAAAAGTTAATGAAACTGATATTAACATAATGTTTGAGATTATAAACCATAGATACATTAATAAATTACCTATCATAGTTTCAACTGAATATTTGATTGAAGAAATGTTGAATTTTGATGAAGCTATTGGAAGTAGAATTTATGAAATGGCAAAAAATTTCATAGTAGAAATTAAAGGTCAAGAAAATAATTATAGACTTAGACAATAAAGTATTTGCATAGATAAAAAATATTAAATGAAAGGACCTTTGGACAAGCTGTTAAATGTAGTGGGGATTACAAATATAGAATGTTTTAAGTTCCTTTCGCCAATATTTATTAGAGGTGGATCATGGATGAAGAGAGTTTAGAGAAAGCTTTAGTAAAAGCAGTTAAGTATTATTTTAAAGGATTAAGTGCTAAAGAAGCTGTAAATAAAGCGTTAGAAGAAGTAAAGGAAAGGTGAAAATATGGAGTTAACTTATCTATATATAGAAAGATGGAATGGAGAATGCAAAGAAAAAAAGTTTGATAGTTATGATAGTTTAGGGAAATGGATAGCAGATAATGCTACTGAAATAATAAATGTAGATTGCATCCAAGAAGAAATATGAGTATTAATATTAAAGAATTGTTAGAATTGGCAAAGCAAATAATTAAATATGCAAGAGAGAAAACTTACAAAAATCATAAAGATTATGCAGCTATTATTGAGTTGAATTATTTTATATCAGTACATCAACAAAACATAGAAACTATAGAAAGTAAAAAAATATTAGAAAAAATACAAAGCGGTTATTATGATGATGTTCACAAAATAAAGGTAGTTAAGGAGCAAAAGTATAAATTAGCTGATGATAATATGCAGTATAGTTTTTTCTAAGGAGAATTTGAAATTAATGGGAGATAAAATGATAGTTTATAGGTTTGATAAAGAGAGGTTCAATAAAAATGCTGATAAAGGTATTAAGAGAATACTATCTAAACATCTAGATTATATAGATAACTTAGAAGTTAAATTTATAGATGGGGAAGAGTGGGGAACAGTAGAAAATTATGTTGTAGGACAAGAGAGATATTGTTTATATCCAGTAAAAAAAGAATGGTGCAGCATAGAAGAGCAGTTAAGAATAATTTGAAATTATTGCGAACTAAGTGATATTTGAAAATTGAATAATACGGTTATGAAAATATATGTTACAATATACCTTATAGTATTAGATTAATAATTAAGTATGAAAGGTGTGAGATTTATATGATATCAGTGTTAATTGGTATAGGTGTTTTTATTATAGGATTCATAATATCAAGTACTGGTTCAAGTTTTTTAAATGGTGGTAGTGCTGAGTTTTCTTATTATAGTGCAATTATATTTTCAGTATTATACCTTTCAGGAGTTGTGGGAGTAGCTACATCACTTATTCTAAAGGCCTTAGAGAAAAATTATAAGGATAAATAAATTATTATTTTATAAAACTAGATAACATATTATAAAGTGCCGTATTATTCAAAATGAATATGCGGTATTTTTTATTTAGTTCGCAATTCAAAACTATTGTGAAGTAAATGGAGGGTGAAAATGGTACATGAATTAAAAACAGAAAGTAAATACTTTAAGGCAGTATGCAAAGGAAAGAAAACATTTGAGGTTAGAAAAGATGATAGACCATTTAAGGTTGGAGATACTTTGAAATTGGTTGAATATGAAAATGGAAGACTACAATATGCTGAGTGTAATGTAACTATAACTTATATTTTAGGTCGTAATGAAGATGAAAAGAGATATGTTCCAGAAGGATATGTAATATTAGGGATTAAATAATGGAGGTAAAGAATTTATGATATATGAATCAAATAAAACTAAGAAGAAAAATGGATTTGAGTATAAAGAGCAAAGAATGATGATAGATACAGGAGATAGAGTTAATAAGAATGTAATTAATTATATAGAAAAATAATAAAACAATAGGGAATGAGTATTTATTTCAGCATAGTTTTAAGTGCTTATTCTCATATAAAAATCAATATCAATAAAAAGATGACAAGGAGGTTAAAAGTAAGTAAATGGGTAGAGCAATTAATAATCCAGAAAAGTATACAACAAAAGAATTAAAAGCTCTTATGCTATTGGAATTATTAAGGGAATTAAAAGAAAATGGGAGTGTTAATTATATAGAGTTTACAAGAGATTATGGATTTAATCCGCAAAAGCGTTTTTATTATTTGGAAACAATAAAAAAATGGGGTTTAGATATAGAAATAAAGCTTGAAAAAGGGAGATATCCTAATACGATTATAATAGCTAAAAGCCTTAATAATTTTGATAAAGTGGTTGAAAATTTAAATAAGAAAATAAAAAATGTTAATTTATCTGAAGTTTATGTAACGGAAATAGAGAATGATGAAATTGAAGATAAATTTAATATAGAGAATATAATAAACGTAATAATAAAAATGGATTTAACCACTTGTGTTAAAGATAAAGCCATACATAGGCTTACAATAAAGTTAAACCCAAAGAATAAAAAAGAAAGGCAAGCAATCATTGAAGCGTATGAAATGTGGCGCAAAGAATATGTAAAAATATTCAAATATAATATTAAAACGAAAAAACTTGCCAATTAAATAAAAACATATTAGAATGACATCGTAGAATAACTAATAAGCACAAAAAACGCCAGTAATTAGTTGTTAAGAGTGACACAAAAATAAATAAAAAATGAGACGTTTTTAATAAAATGAGACGTTTTGGGGTTGGGGCGAACTATATATTTTTTTAGAAAAGGAGGATTTTCATGAGTAAGTTAAACAAGACGAAGGTTGAAGAATTATATATTAAAGGGTACGGAGCGAAAGATATAGCTAAACAATTAAATTACAGTCCAAGTACTGTAAGAACTTGTATTGAAAGAAATTTCAAATCTTTAAAATTAACTCATGAAAAAGCTAAACAGGCAAGAAAAGATATAGCAAGAATAGCTAAAGAAGAAACAAAAAAATATATGCCCGATAGTACCTTCGTAAAAAAGAATAGATCAGCCTATAAAACTAATAAAGAAACTGGAGATATAGAGTTAAGAAAAGACTTAGGTTATTTAATGCCATACGATGTACCAACAATATTAAAAACAGAAAAGTGTACAAGTATGAAAAAAGAAGCTGAAAGATTAGCAAGTATGATATTTAAAACTTTAGAAGAAAGAGAACTACCAAAAGCAGTATTGGATGATGCAGTTAAGATAATAGATGAAAAATATATATTAGACACATTATAAATTAAAAACTAAAAATAGATTAAGAGAAGAGTTATCAAGTAATTTGGTAGCTCTTTTTATTTTACAAAAAAGGAGTGTTTCAAAGATGATAATGGAAGAAAAAGAAGACGTGGTTATCAGAAGAGAAATGGAATCTGAGCTGATAAGTAAATTCTATGATTTATCAGATGAGGTAGAGACTTGCGCTACATCAGATACAGAAAGTTTAATAAATGGGATGATAAAAATTTATCAAGTTCTTTTCCCTAATTAAATGTTTGGAAAAGTACAGCTAACAAGAATTAAATAATAAGAGAGGACAAAGAAAATGAAAATATCAGAAATTTTAAAGGAGACACAGCAAGATGTTTATGTTAATTTAGAAAGATTAAAAAGAAAAGCTGCAGCAAGAACAAAAGCAAACGACAAAAGCAGATCATCACGAAAAAATAAATCTAAGAAAATAAATATAGACAATGTAAACATAGAAGAATTGATGTCTAATAGATGTTATAGACGTAGTCGTGGTGGAGCTATAAAACAGGTGAGATAATGGCTAAGAAAAAGAAGAGAATTAAAAAAACATTGTTAATAGAAAGTAGTTGCCCTTATTGTAAATTTAAATGGCAAAGAAAAGTTGGTTTAAAAAGAATACAGTGTCCAGCGTGTAAAAAAATTATAGAAAAAATTAATTGCAAAGCAAAAGAAGAATCTAGACCTATTCCAGAGGAAAAATATGAAATATTTAAAGATAGATTATATGAGTTAAGTGGAGAAAAAGAAAAGGAAAGAAATTTAGTTTTATTTCACTTGGGTGTATCGACTGGATATAGATTAGGCGATTTGGTTACTTTAACGATTGGAAATATTCTAGATGCTTTAGTTGAAGGATCATTTTATATACAAGAAGGAAAGCAATATAAACTTTGGGAGTATAGAGAAAAGGAAAGAAAAAAGAAAAGCTTAAAAGGTGAAAAAGTATATAGTGAACAACCGCCTAAAGCGAGAGTGGAACCAATATCAGATAGTTTAAGAAAAGTGTTGGTTGAATATTGCAAAGGCAAAAAAAGAAGTGAGTATGCTTTTGTATCAACTACAAACGCACCAAATCATATACAAGCAGGGACATTTAGTAAAATTCTAAAAAAGGTAAGCGAAGATAAACAGCTTCAATTAAAAAATATTACAGGGCATAGTTTAAGAAAAACATATGCAACGAGAGTATATGAAGAAAGTGGAGGAAATATAGAATTAACTAGAAAAAGGTTAGGACATAAAAATGTAATGACTACACAGTTATACTTAGGATTAGATGAGATATTGAATGAAAAAGTTACAATTGCAGTTCAAAATAGGGCATAATAACTAAAAAAGTAGACTATGTGTTATTAGAAAAATAAAAATTAGAAAAATAAAAAATTCTTACTAATATATGCACTAAAAAAATGACATTAAAAATTAATAACTAATTCTTACAGTAATTAAGTATTACCTAAAATACACTCTAAGATAGATATATCAATAGTTTAAGTATGATTTAAAGCATTATTTAAAAAAGTGAAAATTTAAGATGTGATAAAAAATAAAGAAGATACAAACGGATATATACGATTAAACAAGTAAATAAGAGGGTTTACGACGTATAAATTGTAAGGGGGGTGTTAAGGTGGCAGGAAAAGAAGAAGCATTTAAGTTATTTAAAGATAGTGGAGGAAAAATAACTTCAAAAGAAATAGCAGAAAAGCTTGATATAAGTGTAAATACAATAAATTCATGGAGAGCTAAGGAAAAGTGGAGAAATAAGATAAAAGGACAGTTTGAACCAGGAAATAAAAAGGCGGTAGGACATGGAGCACCAAAGGGTAACTTGAATAGTCTTAAGCATGGAGAATATTGTGATCCTTCAAAATTCTTAGATAAAGGTTTTTTGGCTAAGTATATTCCAACTGCTACGAAAAATATAATTAAAGGTGTTTTAGAGAATGGAGTAACACACCTAGATATGCTATGGGATAATATAGTATTACTTTATTCTTCGATAATAAGATCTCAAAAGATAATGTATGTTAAGAATAAAGATGACATCACTAAGGTAAAGACCAAGGAAGCATATGGAGAAAACTCATCTACAGAAGAATGGGAGTATCAATTTGCTTGGGATAAACAAGAAAAGTTTATTAAATCTCAATCAAGTGCAATGAAAACTCTTAATTCTATGGTTAAGGATTATGAGGAATTATTACAGAAGAATTGGGATTTAGCAACAGAAGAACAAAAATTAAGAATAGAAAAACTTAAGTTAGATATATCTAAAATAACTGGTGAAGAAAACACAGATAAGAACAAAAACACTAAGCTTGATTCTATATTAGAGCAGTTAAGTGAATAGGATAAAAAATTTCGTTTAAATTTTATTTAGCGAAATAAATTTTAAAATAAGAAATTTATTCAACGAAGTTAAGCCATTTGTAAGGGGTAAAAAGAGGAGGAAAGTTTACTTTAACTAAACATTTAATAAGAAATAGAATTTATTAAAGAAAAAAGTTGGAGAAAATATGTCAAATGAATATAAGTTATCAAAAAAATATAAGGATTTTATAAAATATAATGCACCAGTAGAATGTTTAGAGGGAACAACTGCAGCAGGAAAAACTACAGTAGGAATATTAAAGTTTATGTTGCAAGTTGCTAAGTCTAAAAAGAAACAACATGTTATAGCGGCTAAGACTACTGGGGTAGCTGAAAAGAATATAATACAGAAGGAATATGGAATTACTGATGTATTTGGAGAGTTTGTAAAGTATAACGGTAATGGTGATAAAGATGATAAGATACCACATATCAGATATAGCACTCCAAATGGTGAGAAAGTAATATATATTCTAGGTTATGATAATAAAGAAAAATGGAAAATGGCACTAGGTTCACAATTTGGATGTGTTCTTATAGATGAGGTTAATACAGCTAATGTTGAGTTTGTTAGAGAAATAAGTACCAGAAATGATTACTTAATGATGACACTTAATCCAGATGATCCAAACTTACCAATCTATAAAGAATTTATAAATTGTGCTAGACCATTAGAAAAATATAGAGATGATGTACCAGTAGAAATATTAGAGCAACTCAATTCAGAAGAGAAGCCTAATTGGACCTACTGGTTTTTTAGTTTCTATGATAATGCATCTTTAAGTGAAGAAGATATTGAAAAGAAAAAGTTAAGTGCTCCAAAAGGTACTAAGCTTTATAAAAATAAAATCTTAGGCTTAAGGGGAAGAGCAACAGGAATTATATTTAGCAATTTTGAAAGAAAGAATCATGTTGTTAGCAAGGAATATGCTAAGGGATTTATTAGAGATAGAAGCAATAAGTTACAAATAGAATGGTTTGAAATATTTAGTGCTGGATTAGATACGGCCTATTCTAGCAATAGTCCTGATACTATTTCTATGAGTTTTATTGGAATAACTAATAAAGGTAATTGTTTTATATTAGATGAAAAAGTATATAACAATGCTAATTTAGATACACCAATAGCTCCAAGTGATACAGTAAAAAACTTTATAGATTTTCTAGAGAGGAATAGAAAAGAGTGGGGATTTGCTAAAGATGTATTTATAGATTCAGCGGACCAAGCAACTATAACAGAGTTTGCTAAATATAAAAGGTTAAATGGTACAGTATATAATTTTAATAATGCCTGGAAGAAAACAACTATTATAGATAGAATAAATCTTCAGTTAGGTTGGTTTGCTCATAATCAATACAAGATTTTAAATCATTGTGCAAATTATATATCTGAACTAGAAACATATAGCTGGATGGAGGATAAAGACAATACTCCAGAAGATGCTAATGACCATATGGTTAATAGTACTCAATATAGTTGGTTGCCTTACAAAAATCGCATAGGAATTTCAAATAATTTATGATATTTAAAAGAGAAAAATAACTTATTTTTCATAAAACTGCGCGTTTTACCACAATAAAACTGCGCAAAATGTAAAAAAGTAATATTTATACTTTTATAAAACTAAGTAAATAAGCCGATTCAATAAAAAACTGCGCGATTTCATTATTCTGCGCAGTTTTTAAAATTAAAACAAAAGCTATAAAAATAACTTTATGAGTAGAAATAAAATTATATATATGATATATGGCTTTATAATCAAATTTAAGGTTAGTTTTAATTAAAAAGTATAAAACATTGTTAAATAATAAAAAAACGTTATATAGAGCGAATAGAGGTGAAAAATGAAGATAACAGAGAAAGTGAGGAATTTTATGAGAAGCTTTTTAAGAATACAAGAAGCTCAAACCACTAGTTTTAATATACAGGAAAGTATGAACTATGAAACAAATGTATTTAAAAATAAGATTTGGTATAGGGGCGATAGTTATGAATTAGAGCAGTTATACAAGCAGTTGCAAAATAATAATTTCTCATTTTGGGGGAGTGTTCCAACGGTAGGTATGGAAATAAGAAAAATACATACTGGATTACCTAAAATAATAGTTAATAAATTAGCTGATATTACATTAACTGATTTAAATGATATATCTTTTGAAGATAGAAGTTTAAATGAAACATGGGAAGCTATAGTTAAGGAAAATAAATTTTATAAATTATTAGATAGATCAACAAAGAAAGTTTTAGTAGCTGGTGATGGTGCTTTTAAGATATCTTTTGATTCAAATATATCTAAATATCCTATTATAGAATTTTATGATGGTGATGATATTGAGATAGTATATGAAAGAGGGCGTATGAAAGAAATTATCTTTAATACCGTTTATAAACATAATACAAAAGTATACAACTTAAAAGAAACTTACGGTTATGGATATATAACATATAAACTATTCATAAATAATAACGAAGTACCATTAAGTAGTATTCCACAAACAAGTGATTTAGCAGATGTAACTTTTGATAAGAGTTTTAATATGGCAGTTCCATTTATGATATATGAATCAGAGAAATGGGAAGGTAGAGGGCAAAGTATATTTGACTCTAAAACCGATAACTTTGATAGTTTAGATGAAACCTGGAGTCAATGGATAGATGCATTAAGAGCAGGAAGAGCAAAAACATATATACCAGATGATTTATTACCTAGAGATATTAAGACTGGGGAAATAATGAAACCTAACTACTTTGATAATAGGTTTATTCAAACCGATAAGAGTATGAAAGAAAATGCAGATAGTAAAATCACTACTGAACAACCGGGTATACCAACAGAATCTTATCTTCAAACTTACGTTACAGCTTTAGATCTATGTTTACAAGGATTAATTTCTCCATCAACATTAGGAATTGATAATAAGAAACTGGATAATGCAGAGGCTCAAAGAGAAAAGGAAAAGACAACCCTTTATTCAAGACAAGCTATTATAGATGCATTAACTGAAATGTTAGCTAGATTAGTTGATGTAATATTTAAGGCTTACGATACTTCTTTAAATCAAAGTATTAGTGATTTAGAAGTAGAAATAAGTTTTGGAGAATATGCATCACCTTCATTTGAAGCAGTTGTTGAAACACTATCTAATCCAAATACACCAATGTCTATAGAAGCAAAGGTTGAGGAAATGTGGGGAGATAGTAAAGATGATAAATGGAAAGAAGAAGAGGTTAGAAGAATTAAAGAGCAAGCAGGAATTATTACTATGGAAGAACCATTTGTAGGAGGGGATATAGATGAAGATAGTGAAGGTGATAATAAACAATCGAGTATACCAGATGGAGAGAAAGAATATTAATGGGTTCCTCGAAAGTATCAAAGAATATGTGGTGTTAGGTATATATGCAGTAGAAAAAAATAATATTGTAGAAATTAAAAGAGATGTACTACCATCAAAAACTAAATTAAAAGAAGAAATAAGAAAATATAAAGCACAAGGCTATAAGGTGTATAGTAATGGCTAAAGATTATGATATAGTTGCAGCATTTCAAAAGATAGAAGAAGAATTAATAAATTCTATGATTGGGAATATTAAAAGACATACTGACTGGGAAAAAACAGAAGGTTTTGAATGGAGTATGTGGCAGGCTGAACAACTTAAGGCATTAGAAAAGTATAGAAGCGCTAATATAAAGAAATTCAAAGGATATTTTTTAACTATTAATAAGCAAATAGAAGAAGTGTTAGAAAAAGCCTATAAAGAAGGTAATATGCAACAAGAAATTGAAATATTATCAGCCTTAAGAGAAGGATATATATTCAAAAAAAGAAAGAAAAAGAATATTACTTTAAATGCTAAGTTTTTTAGAATAAATGATAGAAAACTTAATGCATTAATTAAAGCTACTAAGAAAGATTTCAAGAAAGCGCAATTAGCAATGTTGAGAATGGCTAATGATCAATATAGAAAAATAATATTTAACGCTCAAGTATATGCTAATACTGGTGCTGGAACTATAGAAAAAGCTATTGATATGGCGAGTAGGGATTTTATGGCAAGTGGTATTAATTGTATTGAATACAAAAATGGTGCTAGAGTTAATGTTACAAGCTATGTTGATATGGCTATTAGAACAGCAAATAAAAGAGCTTACCTTCAAGGCGAAGGAGATAAGAGAAAAGAATGGGGAATTAGTACGGTTATAGTGATAAGTAGAGGTGGTGGTTGTCCTAAATGTGTTCCACATCAAGGTAAAATATATATTGATGATGTATGGAGTGGTGGAAGTTCTAAAGATGGATCATATCCATTGCTTAGTTCAGCTATAGCAAAAGGATTATATCATCCAAACTGTAGAGATACTCACACAACATATTTTGAAGGAATAACATCTAAACCTAAAAGAACTACTAAAGAGCAACAAGAAGAAAATATAAGACTATACAATGAGCAACAAAGGAAAAATTATATAGAAAGACAAGTTAAAAAATACACTAATCTTGAAAATAGAAGTTTTGATAATGAAAATAAGATAAAGTATAAGAATAAAAAAGAAATTTGGAAAAAGGAGAGATAATTAGCACTTACATAAGTAGGTGCTTTTATTTATGCCTAAAGTTGGAGGAGTTATGAAAATAATAGAAAAGTTAAAACAAGTATTTAACACTAAAAATCATAAACATGAAATAGAGTATCAAAAAGGCTTTGGTTACAGGTGCAAACGGTGTGATAAACCTAAATCACAATGTAAATAAAGTCTTTTATTATGCTTAAAATTAAGGAGGAATTTAAAAATGGAATTAAAAGAGACTGTTCAAATGATGGGAAGTTCAGATTATAAAGAAAGGTTTAGAGCGGAGTATTTACAATTAAAAATAAGAATAAATGGATTAAGAAATATGCTTGAGAAATATAAAGATGGTACTTTAAAATTTAAACCATCTTGTAGTTATGATTTATTAAATGGTCAATTAAAATCAATGGAAGTGTATGCTCAATATTTAGAGGAGAGAGCTGAAATAGAAAATATAGAATTAGAAGAAAAAAGAAAAAATTGTGGATCCGCAAATAATGAGAAGATAAATATAATTATTATTATGTGTGATGGTGAAGAAATTATTATATACACGCCAAAGGAGATTGAGGATGTAGTTGAAGATATTCATAATAGTGTTGAAGAAGGGTGCGATATATTTTTTATAGAAGATTATTATAGAAAAAGTAAAATCTATTTTAACCCTTACAAAGTAAGTTCAATAAAGTATTTTAGAAAATGGAATTAAGTCTTAGGAAACTAAGGCTTTTTATTATGCCCAAAACTTGCTTAAGGCTTAAAACTGTGGAAGTAAATAAAGTTAATATTAGGAGGCGAAAAAGTTGAAAAGAAAGTTAATTATGAACCTACAGTTATTTGGTTTAGGTCAATTTTCTAGACCATTTTTAAATGCAGATAATGGAGCTGGTAATGGAGGAGAAGGAAATCCGCCAGCGAATGAAGGTGCTCCAAAAGGAGAAGATGGGAATCCAACAGGAGAAGAACCTAAAACTTTTACCCAAGATGAATTAGATGCAATTGTAAAAGATAAAATTGCTAAAGCAAAAAAAGGTCAGCCATCAAAGGAAGAATTAGAAGAATTTAAACAATGGAAAGAAAGTCAAAAGACAGAAGAGGAGAAAAGAACAGAAGCATTAAATAATGCAGAACAAGCAAGATTAGCAGCAGAGGAGAAAGCAACAGCTTTAGAAGCAAAGGTAACTTGTTTAACTAAAGGAGTTACAGCTAATAGTGTTGATGATGTTGTTATATTAGCAAAAGCTATGGTTACTGATGATGTAACTATGGAACAAGCTATTGATAAGGTATTAGAAAAATACCCTTCTTTTAAAGGGGAACAACAAAAGCAAGAGCAAAACCAAAATGGTTTTATAATTGGTGCTAATAATACAAAACAAAAAGCAAATCCAAATGATGCAATAGCAAGAGCATTTGGAATTAAATAATTAACTAAAAATAAGAAATGGAGATGAAATTATGGCAGTATACAGTTATGCAGAAAAATTTGAACAAGCATTACAACAAAAATATGCGAAGGAGTTAACATCTTATGCATTAGAGCAATCTAATCCACAGGTGAAATTTATTAATGCTCAAACTATTAAATTACCTAATATCACAGTAAGTGGATATAAGGACCACAATAGAAGTAATATGGGATTTAATACTGGAAGCATATCTAATGAATGGGAACCAAAGAAATTAGCGCATGATAGAGATATAGAATTTGCTTTAGATCCAATGGATATAGATGAAACTAATTTAGTTATAGAAGTAGCAAATGTTCAAAATGTATTTGAAACAGAACAAGCTATTCCGGAAAGAGATTCTTATAGATATTCTAAGTTATATTCAGAAGCCAAGACTTACACTACAAATGGAGCAGTAATAGATACTACTACAACATTAACTACAGCTAATATTTTAGACTGGTTTGATGACCAAATGGAGAAAATGGATGATGCAGGAGTTCCGAGTGAAGGAAGAATACTTTATGTTATTCCATCAATTCACAAGATGCTTAAACAAGCAGAAGGATTAACAAGAAATATTGATGTTAATTCAAATAATGGGAAAATTGATAGAAGAGTTTACTCTTTAGATGATGTAACTATAGTAAAAGTTCCATCTAGTAGAATGAAGACTAAGTATAATTTCACTAATGGATGTGTTGCTGCAGATGATGCAAAGCAAATATATATGATACTTATTCATCCATCATGCCAAGTAACTAGAAGTAAATATGCATATATGAAGTTATTTACTCCAGGTACAGATTCAAGAACAGCAGATAAGTATGTATATCAAACTAGAGAATATGGTGATACATTCTTAATTAAAAATAAAGCTTGTGGTATTGCTATTAATGCAGAAGCAGAAGATTAGGAGGAATAATATATGAAGGCAACAAAAGGAAATAAGGTTTATACAATAGATGAAACACAAAAAGCTATGTATCAAGCACAGGGTTATGACATAGTAGAAGATGATGGAACAGTAATTCAATACGGAGCTGGCAAAACTGTTTCGTATGAAAAGTATGCAGTTTTAATGAAATGGAAAACATCTTTGGAAGAAAAAATAGCAGAGCTAACAAAAGAGAATGAACAATTAAGAACTAAGTTATCTGCTATTGATACTCAAGATAAAGAAGAATCTAAAGCAAAAGGTAAGGGGAAATAATCCCCTTATTTTTATATAAGGATGTGAGTATATGTCATATGTAGATAAAACATATTATACAGATATCTTTAAAGGTAATGAGATAGATGATAATGATATAGATAAATTATTAAGAAAGGCAAGTAGGCATATTGATACATTAACTTTTAACAGAATTAAAGGGTTAGGATTTGAGAAATTAACTGATTTTCAAAAGGAAATTATCAAAGAAGTAACTTGTGAATTAGCAGAGTTTGAATATGAAAATGCAGAGCTTATTGAAAATGTATTATCTAGTTATAGTATTAATGGAATATCAATGAACTTTGGTGGTAGTTGGAATGTACAATTAGTAAAAGGTGTTGCAATACCAACAGAGTTACATGAAACATTAAAACAAACTGGATTATGTTCATTAAGTTTTAGGAGGGTTTGATCATGAAATATCCATGTTTAGTACCTAAAAAATTTTGTAAAACTCCAATTAAAGTTACTATTTTTCAAGAAGGAATAAGTGAAGATGGTGAGCCTTTAAAAGCTATTGAAATTGATACTAAAGGTAATTATCAAGATAAAGCAAAAACGGTTTTAACAGCAGAGAAGAAGTTTGTGAGAATAGAAGGAACAATATTGATACCAGGAGATATTGCTCCTGGTATTTCTTCTATATCATCTGGAGAAGTTGAGGTGCTTGGTATTAAAAGAAATATATACAAAGGTGAAAAAGCTCGTAATCCAGATAGCACAGTAAATTATACAAAGTTGGAGTTGAATTAATAATATGGCAAGAGCGACAAGTACTGTAATAATAAATCAACAAAGAATTAGACAATTAACACAAGCACAAGTACAAGCTTTAGAAATGACAGCAGAAGCTTTACACACGGAAGTTGTCCAAGCACAAGTGATTCCATTTGGAGAAACCAAGAAAGAAACATATAAAGAATATGGAGTTAGAGGGCAATTTGCTAAAAATGGAAGAGAGTATAAAGGTAAAACAAAAACTAGAGTTATTTATCAAGGAGGTACTTTACAAAATGAAAGTACTTTTGTTGATTATAGTAATAGTTCAAAAGGGACTTGTACGTTAATATCATCAACTCCTTATGCAAGAAGGCTTTATTACCATCCAGAATATAATTTCAATACTAGTGAAAATAAAAATGCAAAAGGTAAGTGGTATGCAGATTGGATTGATGGAGAAGAAAAGGACTTCTGCAAAAAGACTTTTAAAAAGTTTTATAAAAGATTAGGAGGAGTTTAATGTTAGGATTAGCAGATATAAGGGATTGGTTAAAAACTCTTAATAATAAAGCTGATAATTACTATATAGGAAAGCTTGACAATAAGAATGATAAATCAATCGGAGTATATCAAGGTAAAAATACTATATCTCCTAGAATAACTCTAGGAGGTTGTGAAAACTCTTCTTATGAAGTAAAGGCAATTACTATACTTATACATTGGAATTTAAATGCAAGGGAAACAGAAGAGTTTTCGTATAAGTTATATGAAGAGTTATTAAAACAAAATAGTGTAGTTATTAATAATCATAGAATCAAGATGATTAAGTTAATAACAAATGAGCCTATTGATATAGGAACGGATGAAAAGAACGTATATGAAAGAGTTATAGATTTAGAATTTTATTATGAAAGGAATGAAGGATAATGGCTACGGTAACAAGTGGAGTTTATCCAGTGCACCAAAATAAATTTAAAATAGGTATAAATGGGTCTACTAGTACCTCACCAACAAATATGAAAGAAATTAAAGATTTAGAAACATTCTCATTATCTATGGACAATAATATTGAAGAATGGGCTGCTTTAGATCAAGAAGGCTGGACTAGAAGAATGGCAACAGGAAAAGGATTCTCTATTTCACTAAGTGGTAAAAGAAGTGTTGGAGATCCAGGAAATGATTATGTAGCAGGATTATTATTTAAGAATGCACAAGATTTAGAGAGTAAATTTGAATGGATATTTCCAGATGGAACAAAAGTATCATTTGATTGTATAGTTAATGTTACAAATGTAGGTTCTGGGGATGCAACAAATGTCGGAGCATTAGAGTTTGAAGTGCTTTCAAATGGTAAGCCAACAATTAGTACGGAGGAATAAAAAATGAGTATGATAGATATTTCAAAGAAATTAAGTAATGATAAACCGGTAATAAAAATTGCAGAAGGAAAGGAATATAAAATTAATAATAGCAAAAATACTATGTTATTAATTAATCAAGAAATGCAAAATAATAAAAATGAATTAGAAGCAATGGATAAGGCTGTTAAATTAGCATTAGGACAAAGTGCTTTTGAAGAAATTGAAAACATGGAATTATCTTTTGCAGATTATAAAGTTTTATTTATAGGTATTATGGCTGGAGTTTCTGACCAAAGTTATGAAGAAGTAGAAAAGAGTTTTAATACACCCAGCTAAAGAGAAGCAAGAATCTTGGTATGATCTATTAGATGATTATGACTTAATAGAAGCAAGTTTTGCAAAGCAATACGGAATAAGATTGAGAAATGAGCCGGATATGACATGGAGTGAGTTTGCTACTTTACTTAGTGGCCTTATGCCAGATACACCATTAGGGCAAATTATTTCAATTAGAGCCGAAAAGGATAAAGAAGTAATAAAAAGATTTACTAAAGAACAAAAAAGAATACAAAGTGATTGGAAAAGAAGACAATCTAAAAATATTGATAAAGAAAGTTATGACGATGCGATGAATGCATTTAAAAATATGTTTATCTCAATGGCTAACAGTAAGTAAGCACCTAGTTTATTCTAGGTGTTTTTATTTTTCATTAGGGAGGTGAGATATGTCAGCAGAAAGTGTAGGTCAAATTGGTTTAGATTTGGTTGTCAACCAAAATCAATTTGATAGGCAAATGAGAGGAATAACTAATATAGCAAGTAAAGCTGGTAAGGTGTTAGCTGGAGCATTTGCAATAAAAAAAATAACTGAATTTACATCTGCATGTCTTGATTTAGGAAGTGATTTAGCCGAAGTACAAAATGTAGTTGATGTTGCTTTTAGTAAAATGAATGAGCAAGTAAATAATTTTGCTCAAAATGCAGTTTTTCAATTTGGTTTAAGTGAAACAATGGCTAAAAAGTATACTGGAACATTTGGAGCAATGGCAAAAGCTTTTGGATTTGCAGAAAATGAAGCTTATGCAATGTCAACAACACTTACTGGATTAGCTGGAGATGTAGCTTCTTTTTATAATATTACACAAGATGAAGCATATACAAAACTAAAATCTGTATTTTCTGGGGAAACCGAAACATTAAAAGATTTAGGAATAGTAATGACTCAAACAGCATTAGATCAATATGCATTAGCCAATGGGTATGGTAAAACAACTAGTGCTATGACAGAACAAGAAAAAGTTGCTTTAAGATATGCATTTGTTCAACAGCAATTAGCATTGGCGCAAGGTGATTTTGCTAGGACAAGTGATTCATGGGCCAATCAAGTAAGGATATTAAAATTACAATTTGATAGCTTAAGAGCAAGCTTAGGACAAGGATTTATTGCAGCATTAACTCCAGTAATTAAAGTGATAAATACAGTTATGGGGAAATTAGTTCAATTAGCTAATGTATTTAGTGCATTTATGAAACGGTTATTTGGTGTAAAAAGTGATTCAAGTTCAGGAATAGGAGCAGTAACTTCGGATGTATCTAGTGCAACTACTGCAATGGATAACTTAAGTAATTCAACTAGCGGAGTTGGAAGTGCTGCAAAAAAAGCAGCTAAAGAAATAAAAGGGTTAATGGGAATTGATGAAATAAATACTATTAGCTCAACTGGTTCAGATAGTGATAGTGGAAGTGGTTCCGGTGGTTCTTCTGGTATAGGAGACATAGGAATGGGTGACTTGGATTTTTCACAGCAAGAAGATGCAATGGATGGAATGCTAAGTAAAGCCGAAGAGTTTGCAGATAAGGTTAAAAATTTCTTTGGTCAGATAAGAGATTTTATTGTGAAAAATAAAGATGTAATAATATCAGCTTTAGCAGGAATAGCAGCGGCATTCACAACTTATTTCGTAATTTCAAATTGGTCTCAAATAATCGGTGGGATTACTGGTGCATTTTCTGGGTTAGCTGGTGCTATAGGATCTATTAGTTTACCGATACTTGGAATATCTGCATTAATAGGATTATTAGTCGGAAATATAGTTTATTTATGGAGAACTAATGAACAGTTTAGAAATTCTGTAATTGAGGTATGGAATAACATAAAAGATTTTATCAATACTGTTATAACTGATATAGGGAGTATATTAACTAATCTATGGAATAAATATGGTCAAACTCTTTTGAATAACTTAAAAGGATTTATGAAGAGCATCCAAGACTTAATAGTGGCTGTGTGGGAAAATATAATAAAACCTATAATAGAAAATGCATTGGAAATGCTTACATGGTTATGGAATGATCACCTTAAAGGATTAGTAGAAGAATTAGGCGAATTTATTATGAAGTTAACTAATGGAGCTCTTGAGATATGGAATAAATTTATATCTCCTATTGTTGATTTTTTAGTAAAAACATTAGGTCCGATTTTTGTTACGGTATTTAACTATATAGTTGATAGTATAGGTACAGCAATAGCAACTATATCCGATATAGTAAAATCTTTATTAAAGGTATTCGGAGGGATAATAGATTTTCTTGTTGGTGTTTTTACTGGAAATTGGAGCAAAGCATGGGAAGGTGTTAGAAATATATTTAAAGGAATTTTCGAAGGTTTAGTGAGTATAGCAAAATGGCCATTAAATCTGATAATAGATATGGTTAACGCAGCTATTTCTGGAATAAATACTATGATAAAAACAATAAATAAAGTTCCAGGAGTTAATATATCAACTGTACCTAAAATTCCTAAGTTAGCAAAAGGGGGAATTATAGATAGTCCAACAATTGCGATGGTAGGAGAAGCTGGGAAAGAAGCTGTAATGCCACTTGAAAATAATACAGGATGGATAACTGATTTAGCTTCAAAGGTTGCTGATAGATTACCTTCACAATCAAGTACTAATAATAACAATGACCAGCCTATTAATTTTACTATTCAGGTCGGGCAAACTAC